>JAYUQO010000235.1:0-7896 GCA_043756765.1 Bdellovibrio sp.
GCTGTAGGCCGACATATATTGGGCTTGGTACAGGGCTAGAGATATCTTTTTTCTTGAGTAGTACATGGCACGATTCACTGTAATTTGAAAATAGTCTGAATCAGTAAACGACTTTGCGTCAGGACGACAGTAAACTGGCCCTCCAGAGTCACCGTAAGAAACCACAGAATATTTTAAGGTCTCGGGCTTATAGTATTTAAAATAAGTGGGAATTTCTAAAACATCTTGATCTTCTTCGTTCGGATTATTCATATAAATATTAAAAAATTCTTCAGTCGTTGTGAAAGAACTTTCTTGTAATTGTTTAGAATTAATCAGACCTACATTCAATAAACCCGTTGTCGCATTTTTATCTAAGCCAAAGCCCGCAGCGTAACAAACTAGATCATCGGTTTTTGATGGAGTTGTGTTCACTTTAATAGGAACAGATTTTAATTTTCGATCAAGGTTAATAACAGCCACATCATAAAATTCATTACCCGCAAGGTAATTTGGATGCATAGTATATTTAATACCATAAGCTGTTTCTTTAAATTGGATCGGATCTAAAATCAGGCGGTTTCCGCCCTTGGTAGTGACTTCAGTGATTGGCGAAGTAGATATTCGCTGATAACCACACTGAACTAAAATAGTTGCATCGGCTTTAAGGCTTTCAACACAATGGGCCGCAGTTAAGATTTTATTTTCTTTAATGAGCGACCCTGAACAAATACTGTAACCACTATCGCTTTTCATAATTAGCCTGCAAATACTGCTTGGCCCAACCCTAGATATAGACCTATATCCACCAATGCCAGCGTAAGATGTAGGTAATTGAAAAAAAAGCAATATCCCTAAAAAATATTTCATCAGTGGATCTTATCACTAATGGGCCGCTACCAACGCAAAATTCAAGCTGTCAAAAAAATTGACAGTGAATATTACAGGGTGGGTCTGTTTAATTGCAGCTTGGGCATGCGCTTCATTTGGTTGAATTAAAAATTAGTGATCTTCATCAGAATCATTTATATTTCAGATTATGAATAAACCCACATCAGATTTAAATCAGTATGGTCTAACTTTTAAGGACATCACATCAAATACTGCGCTTGCGCAGTTATTTCAGCGCGTAAGTACCAACGACGACGCTAGCCGATTTATTAAATACAACAAGTGGCTGGAATCATTTCATTTGAAAAATACTGTGACTGAAGAAGTTAATCTTCGAAAAATCAAAATTAGCGGACAACAAAAAATTAATTTTTCATCGTGTAGTTATTTAGGTTTAGAGCTTCACCCTGAAATTATCCAAGCTGCCCAACAAGCACTGCATAAATGGGGCAATCATGCAGGAAGCTCTCGCATTTTTTCAACTCAAGAAAATTTAATGCAGTTAGAAGATGAGATTGCCCAGTATGTTGGTGCAGAATCTGCATTGGTTGGTATTAACGTATCCCAAATTCATCAAGGCACTATTCCAGCCCTATTTTCTGGCGATGACTGTGCTATATTTATTGATCGTCACGCGCACACTAGTATGTATCAAGCTAGTCTTATCGCAAAGGCTAAAGGCACAGAAATCGTTCGTGTTGATACGACACAGTGCTTAGAAAAATTAAAAAATATCTTAATTAAAAATTCTAGAAAAACAAAAGTTTTACTAGTTGATGGTGTTTACAGTATGCAAGGAACTATTCCTGCGTTTAAAGAACTAGAAAAAATCTGTCTTGATGCAAATACAGTTTTGTATGTTGATGATGCCCACGGTTTGGGTGTTGTAGGTGCTACGGGTGCTGGGGTTCGCGAATTATTTAACTTATCATTCGAGAATTTAATTTTAGTCGGCGGTTTTCAAAAAGCATTAGGATCATATGGATCCTTCGTAGCTGCCAAAAAATCTATGATTGATTTATTGCGTATTTTAAATAAGGCTTATATTTTTTCAGGGCCGCTACAGCCGCAAGCTGTTGAATCTTCGCGCAAAGCCATTCAGATTTCTAAATCAGAAGAGGGCCTTTTTCGTAGACATCAATTAAAAAAGAAAACAGACACAGTTTGGTCAGCTTTAGTAGCTATGGGTTATGAAGTTGGCAAAGTTGAAACCCCGATTCTGCCGATTTTCATGGGCAGTGATATTAAAACATTAATGGCTGGTCGTAAACTATTTGATGAAGGCGTATTTATTAGTTCCGTTTTATACCCAGCCGTGCCAAAAAATGAAGGTATTTTACGGTTATCACTAAATGCTATTCATACCGATGGCGATATTGAAGTACTGTTAGAGGCTTTTAAGAATTTAAAAACATATTTAGATGATAAGCACAGTGCGTTTTACCTGCAGTATTATGAATTCACTAAAGAAGTTATTAAATCAAAGCTTTTGGGGAAAAGTTATTCGGGCCTATGATTAACTATCAAATTCTAGATCCTAAAAAGAGTGATCATTATTTTATTCAGTTAGATAATGAAAACAGAAAAAATGTAAAAATCTTTAAGGGTTTTAAATCTTTCAGACATAAACTATATCGATCAGATTTCAAAATTTTAGATGATATGTTTAATTGCAAAAATATTATTTTTTTTTCTGAGCAAGGGTCAGTTATTGCGACTTGTACGCATTATACACCTAATGCTGATTTATTAGCACAAGATTATTTTGAAACTATAGGAAACTTTTTATTCAGCGATCAAATTACTGATGTGCAACTAAAGTATTGTGGTCAAATCCTACAAAAATTATTTTCTAAGACAAAAGTGATTCTACCACTTAACGGCAGCTTAAATTTAGGCGTTTATCATAATCCCAGTATTGATCACAAAGCCACATTTTTAACAACAGAATATAATCAACAAATCACCGACTTCTTCGCAATTAATAAAGATCTTTTTTTAGATTACAGAAAAAGCTACGCCTTAACGTTAGATTTAAATTCTGAAACCATACAGCAGATTAAAACGGAGCTTAAAAACAGGAATGACACAGCAGATTTTTCAACAAGAACATTCAGTCGACTAAGCCCCATAAAAGATCTTCAGATCTACAATCAGTTAGTCAATGAATCCATGACAGGTCATTTTATGTTTTTTCCGATTGAATGGAAAACCATGAGGCAACTCTTACTTCCGCTGATACTATTTATTGTTCCTAAGTATTTTAGATTTATATTAAAAAATAATATCGAAATTGGTTTTGTTTTCGCTGTTCCAGATTACAACGAGGTTTTGAACGCCGCCAGGTCAGATATGTCTAATATTTTTTACGGACTTATTTGCTTCCGAAAAATTAAAAAAGCCCGGATTATTTACTCTTGCTTGCGATCAGATTTTCAAGGTCAAAAGCTCATAAAAATGGCCAGACATCAGGTTCTAATCGATCTTTTTAGTGACGGATTTACCACAGTTGAGAGCAGTTACGTAGACGAGGAAAATCAAAAATCTATAAGTAATGTTAAATCAACCGGCGCAAAAATTAAGCAAAATTTTTACCTCTACAAAATTCACAACCCATAGCCTCACGCATCGTAATAAGCCATCCGATTTGACTCTTTTATGCACGCACGTTTTAATACCTTCATATTAAAAATAACATGAATGGAGAATTAAAATGGTAAAACTGATAACAACAATAGCGTGCTTAATTTCATTAGCAGCGACTCAAGTAAGCGCGCAAGATGCTGTGACAAAATCTTTTGATGGTGAATCAGAAGCATCAGTTGTGATCATCGACGGTCTTTCAAAATCTGAAACCTACGGCGGAAAAACTAAAAACAATTACAAACTAACAGACACAGATATTATGACTATTTTTGGCAAATATATTAAAACATCAACACAACTTACTGGCGCAGCTAGCAAATCTGAAACAGCAAGAAACTGGGAAGCCGGTTTAAGATACGAAAAAGTTTTTGTGACTGATTCACTTAGCGGATTCTTACAGCATAAAGCTGAATCTGATCCTTACAATGGTATTTACATACAAAGAGATTCAACAGATTTGGGTGCTAAATATTATTTGACGAAGTCAGATACTTTAACTTCACTTTTAGAAGCAGGCGTTCGTTATGCGACTCAGAACCCAGCTTTTATAGATGTTGATGGAAAAGAATCTAAATCAACAACAGCAGCAAGGTTGTATTCAGAAACAAGCGGCAAATTTAACGAATCTACATCTGGTAAATTCTGGGTTGAATATGTGCCTAACTTTAAAAGCAGTGACTTTTCTTATTCAACAGCTGAAGCCTCATTAACAGTTGCCATGAGCAGTCTTCTGTCGTTGAAAACAGCGTACAATGTTTACCATCGTGAAATCGGCCCTAAAAAAGATACAACAACTTTCACGACAGCTTTAGTCGCAAAGTATTAATTTAATAAAAAACAAAAAAGGAGATTTTATGTTCGGAGAATTTAAAACATTTATAGCTCAAGGTAATGTTATGGATCTAGCAGTCGGTGTCATCATCGGTGGGGCATTCGGTAAAATCGTCAATTCACTTGTAAACGACATTATCATGCCGTTAATCAGTTTATTAATGAAGGGTGTAAACGTAACAGAGCAGTTTATTGCGCTTGATGGGAACGCTTATGCGGCCTTAGATGAAGCTAAAAAACAAGGTGTGGCGGCATTAGCTTACGGTAATTTCTTACAGGGTATAATTGACTTTTTAATCATCGCTTTTGTGTTGTTTATTATTATTAAACAGGCTAACAAAGTGAAAACACCTAAAAAAGCTTAATTTAAAAGCATAACTTTTTTTAGATATTTATTCTCGCTGGAGGCTCTTATGAAAAAAATGATGATTGCAACAATGCTATTGGTTTTATCTTCATGTGTTGATCTAACAGGTCAGCTTAAAGTTTTTAAAAGCTTTAAAGTTAAATCTGATAGTCAATTAGTTGCGGTTAATGAGGGCCAATATAAAACTAAATTAGATATTAAAAAAAATAGAACTAAAGTCACATTAGAAAACAGTTCTAACAAAATTAAATTTGAAATTAAAACCTCAACTTCTAATTCACTTCCGCAAAACGGACCATTTGAATTAAGATCAACTGAAATTAATCAACCGTTTAATATTTTAGGCCAAGTCGAAACGAAAATTTCTAAATCAGGAACTAAATCTGGTTACGAATCATGTACGTACCGTGACACACAAACGATTTGCACGCCACAAGGTTGCGTTACCCAAACGATCGATCGTTTTGGGCAAAAAAATATTCAATACTATGATGAATACACCGATCAAAAAGTTGATTTTAATATAACAAATGAAATCAGTGTCGATGATATCTTCGGCGAATTCAACAGCCAATCAAGATCAGCACGTCGTATTATTATTCGCGAAGGTTTTTGCCGGTAGTTATTATCGTATAAGTTTATTTTTACCTTTGGGGCCGTTCGGATTACCAGGTTTTTTCATTTCACAAGGTTTCCAGTTAACTCCAAAACTTTGGCGTGTGGATGTATCTAAGCTATCTAAAGTTAGCATTGTGATTGGTCTTTTATCACCAATTTGTTTAGCAGATAATGAAGATAAAGAAATTTTAATCATTAATTGCACTTGGCGTGCGCGGCACACTGACCATGATTGTTGATCTTCTGGTAAAGAATATCTATGAAAATAGATATCACTAAAAGGGCCCTGAATTGTTAAATTGCTAAATGTGGCTTCAGCTTTATCTTTATTTAAATTGTATTTTGCATTGTGTTCAGCAACTCCGCCCTCTTCAACATTGGCAAATCCGCGATAATCGGCCGATGCTAACGACATTGACCAATTTTCTGGAATGGCAATTTTCATTTTTATTACACAGTTTTTTTTATCAATTCTGGGTGCGATTGGTGTACCTGATTCTGTGATAAAATTATCAAACAAAAACGATAACTCTTTTTTATCTGGGCTCAATTGCCCACGAACTTGTCCTGCTAGGCAGCCATCTCCACTAACGACAGAATCAATAATTTGTACACCTTCAGGGGTTGTTTGTGAAAAAGCATTAATCGAAAAAAGTATTAAAAGAAGAGATAAGATTTTTTTCATAGAAACCTCGATCTAAAAATGAGTGGTTATTGGGAGGAGCTGTAGCCTATTTTAATAAAACAAAGGCCTTGGTGTTCACACAAGGCCTTAAAAACTAACTAATTACATCGTCTAAATCGTAAATGGTAAACTAGACCTGATGAAATATCAGCGCTATCGACTGTTGCAAGAACTTCTTCTGAACGATTATTAGTCGTAGCTACGATTGATGAATTCACACGTAAATTCACACTGGCTCCACAAGGTGTCCAAACTAAAGTTGTTGCAAGTAATTGATCTGTAATAGAATAATTGTCCGCATGAGGTCCAATTATTGAACGGCTAATGCGTGGTCCACGTGAACCCGCCCAAAAATATTCAACATCAAACTGAGAACGACCGCCTCTTGGAATTGATGTGAATCCACGATAATCAACTTGAAAAACAGCTACAGAATAACCATTTGGAACTTGAACTGGAATACTAATGTTACAAGATTTGCGATCAAGTCTTTTTCCTGTTGATCCACCGGCTTCAGCGACGTAACTATCAAAAAGAATACTTAGTGCTGTTCCATCAGGACTTAAATTTGCACTGGCGCTTCCACCAGGACAACCTGTTCCGCCGTAATAGGGTTGGCCTAACCGAAGTTGTGCCTCAGCCTGTATTGCAGCTAGTGCAACAAACACGATTGCAATTTTTGTAAAATAATTTGTCATGGTTTTCTCCTTCTAAAGATTTTTTTAAAGTGACACGATATCACTCTCACTAATTGATAAAGCAAACGCAGTGCCATATAAAAAGATACAAAATGACTCTGAAAATAACACATCACATCAAAAAGGTTAATTTTAAGATTCGATTAAGATTGCAAAACCGCACCGCCCTGCTATCGACAAATTAAAAATTTAATTATTAGATAATAAAAAATAATTCATTACTGAGGAGAATTCTTATGAAAAAGATTTTGGGTTTAATCACAACATTTGGAATCGTCATGGCAACCAATGCAGAAACATCTTTTTCTTGGAAAGGTGATTTCCGTTACCGCACTGAAAGTATTAAGAATGAACAAACACCGCCGACCGAAGATACAACACGACTACGCCAAAGAATGCGTTTACGAGTCGGTGCAACTGCGACAGTGAACGAATCAACAGATTTTACATTACGATTAGCGACGGGATCGACAGCGACAGCAAATACAAATTCAACAAATCAAGACTTCACTGATTATTATACTAAAAAAGGAATCAATGTTGATTTAGCGTATGCCGGGCATAAAGTTTCTGACAGCTTAATTGTGTGGCTAGGTAAATCACCGCTAGCTTTCTACACAGCAGGCGGAAATGATTTAGTGTTCGATACAGATATCACACCAGAAGGAATTTCAGCGAAATACAAAAATTCAAATGATAACTTCGATTTTTTATTTAATACATCTGCAACATGGTTGAATGAAAGATTTAACACAACAGACGCAAGCGATGCTGATGTCGGTTTATTAGCAGCTCAAATCGGCGGGCTTTATAAGTCTGAAGATTTTTTCACTGGATTAACACTTTCAAACTATTCGTATTCAAATATCAAAGGATCTGCAGCAACAGTGGCTGGTGGAAATTCAACAGTTGGCGCAAACTATGAAAAAGAATTTGAGATTCTAGCAGCCGGTTTAGAACTTGGTACGAATTCCCTTGGCGCTCCATTAATTATTTATGGTGAAGCTGCCCAAAACACAAAAGCCGATGATTATAAATCAGCATGGAACGCCGGCTTAAAATACGGAAAATTAAAAGATTTAAATTCTTGGGCGATTTCATCAGACTACCGTGAAGTTCAAAAAGATGCTGTCATCGGGGTATTAACTGATTCTGATTCATCAGACGGTGGTGCAGATATC
>JAYUQO010000236.1:0-2939 GCA_043756765.1 Bdellovibrio sp.
ACAGCTTCACCCTGCGGGTGAAAACCACAAACGAACTTAAACTATTGATTTGTCGTAGAATTGCTTGATTTTGAGTACGGGTAAATTCTGATTTAGGTCTAAATCACTTACGAAGTATGCAGTCATATATCGATATCCTGATGCAGAACGAAAACCACTAACTTTGGCACAAGCTAAATCAGCTATTAAAACTGCTGAGGATATATTTGAAAAATGCTTAGAAGCAATGAGAGAATCTAATTCTTAAAGAACCTCTATACGGGTTTTAGTTTCCTTTACGTCCGCCCCATGACGGGCCCACATTAGAATTATTTTGATTACGAGGTTTTTTGGGTTGAAATTTACGAAGTGATTCTGATGTAGCACCCGATTTTTGGGCTTCCATTTTACGATTGGTTAATTCAACAAGTAGATTGGGTTTTTTAGGCTTCTTTTTCATGGGCTATGACTATCATAAAATTTGAATTACGGAACCAAAATATAGCTTTGAGAGCTGTTTCGGCCAGATATTAGTACTGAACTGGTTAATTTTTATAGGGGACCTACGCGCTACCAATCCCAAACCGACGTACTAGCCGGTGGCTCTTTCAACTTCATCACGGGACTCATGACCCCATCCCTGAAAATTTCATCGCCGTATTCCTTAACTAAGCCGTCGATTCGCCGAACCGCTTGGCTGCGATTTGATAAGAAATTTTTAATTTGGTTATCTTGTAGGTCGTTTTTTAAGATATCTGTCCACTGTTCATCTGTTGTGTTTTTTAATTTTTCGTAAGTTGTTCGAGATGGCAAAATCGCTTTAAATTCTGAGATCGCTAGTTTTCTTTCGGCTTCGTTTTCAACATAACGTAATTTGTGTGTGACATCCCCTACACTTCTTGCAAACGGAGTATTCGGAGGTTCTTTATGAAAGGCCAGTTCGTGATCAATGGCGACAGGTCTGCGTTCGAAAGATAAAACATTGGCATCATTTTGTCGATCCCGGTTTCCGATAATAGAATCGAAAAAAGCATAGTTTTGCGGTTGTGGGGCATAATCAATTTCATCAGCATTCTTGATCAAAATTTGCACCATACCTACTTTGCCGTTGAATTCTCTTTCGACAGTCATAGGGACCTGGTCAATTTCTAAATAATGATCGATCTTGTAGGCAGCCACTTCTCGGCCTGATAAATTTTTATGATCATTGGTTGTAAATTTCCAAACACCTTTTGTGCCATCTTCAAATTCAATAAATTTTGCACCATTAGCACCTTCACCGATATGACCGGTTATTTTAAAGGGCATATTCTGCATTTTATCTAAATAGGCTTTTCTTAAGGCCTCGGCGTCTGCTAATTCACCAGCTTCTTTTAATTTCCAAATCGCAATTTGTGGATTTGATTTTATTTCCTTATCAGTCATTGAATATTTTTGGATTGGTTTAACTTTTGCTGCATTTGATAAACTTTGTTTCACCCCAAGACCTGTTAAACCAGTCGATAACAGGCCTGCGGCGACTGCATACAAACATTCGTTCTGGTCAAGTTCAGCTTGCATTGATTTTTCTGAAAATTCACAGGATTTTGAATTTGTTTCTGAGATTTTTGTTTGGCATTGCTGGTTGGCTGTGTACGCCGCTAATGAAATTTCAGTTGCAGCCTCTGCAGCTACTAATGTTCGACCAATGAGGACTGGTTTTGATAAATTCATGGCGGTGAGTTCAGAAACTAACCGGCCTGAAAAATAACTTGTTCCACCCAGCGCCATTGTGCCGATATTGATTAAATCATTTCTGATTTTTACCCCTTCACCGTAACGGGATTCCATACGACAGATCAGCCCATTTTTAAGTAGTTCTGATTCAGTTTGACGGATTGTTTTTCGCAATTCAAAACCACTGTTTGATTGCCACAATTGTGATTTTAAATCAGATGATATTTTTTGATCTTTCAGACTATTGTTAAGATCTTTTAAAGACGATTTCATTTGTTTTAAATTATCTTTAAGAATGTTCTTTATATTTTTTTGCAAATACTGACAGCTTTGATCGGCTGATTTTTCAGAAGTTAATGCGCCATCACCTGTCAACTGATCAGATATTTCTTGAAACAGACCTGATGATTTTAATAAGATTTGAGTATCCTTGATATTTTGTACATCAGTGGCGTATAAAGATTTTATTTTTTCTAGTTTTTGAATTTCTTTTTTAGTTTTTAATCGATAGTCTTTAGGGACTGTTCTAATCGTTGCATCAATCGTTTTTTTAAGGCCGTTTATTTTGTGATTCAAATTTTCAATTTCTATAAGTTTTGTTTTTAGTTGTGGCAACTTTTCACATGTGGATGACACGATTTTATTTAAATAAACTCTGTTTTTCAGAATCCATTTTTGCTGATTGATAACACATTCTGTTTTGTCGATTTGGTTGTTTAATAGTTGTGAAAAAACTGTTTGCTCTGTGATATCATCTAAAGATAGCTGACTGACAAATTGGTTTTGATTATTTTTTTGTGGTTTACAAATTTCTGCGATTTGGTTCATTTCGTTCTGACTTAACTCTAGACATTTTTTATTTTTAACATCTTCATAGATTAATTGTGTAATAGGCTTAGCTTGCAGACTAAGACCAACGTAGGTCGCAATTAAAATAAGAACAAGCCTCAGGTGTTTCATACTGATAACAACGCATCGGATAACTTTTGAACAAAATGAAATCAGATCATCAAAATTCTCGAGAACTTCGATACTAAACTGCCGACTCACGTCTTAAAGTGAGAAACTGGCTGTGAATAATTTTTATTAAAGTAATGAAAAGTGATGAGCGAACTATGAACCTGCGCAGCGGTCAAAAGTCACCGAACGACTTTGACCCTTGTAAGTCACGCTGCCCGCTCCGCACGACGACACAGTCACATTGAAAGCACCGTTTATAGTACAATTGCCAGACCACGAACCAG
>JAYUQO010000237.1:0-7873 GCA_043756765.1 Bdellovibrio sp.
CTTCACGGACAGTCATTAATTTTGCACCTAATGATCCTGCTGGGTGAAATTCAGCAAAGTTTTCAGCTTTAAATCCACGAAGTTCTAGCACACACATAGCCAAAGCATCGCCCATGGCTAACATCGCTGTGCTAGATGATGTTGGTGCTAAGTTTAAAGGACAGGCTTCTTTTTCAATAGATACATTTAATGTCGCTGCTGCGGATTTTGCTAAAGTGCTTTCGTTTTTTCCGGTCAGCGCGATTAATGCAATCCCGCGACGCTGTGTAAATTTCATTAATGCATTTAATTCTGAAGCTTCACCACCGTAAGATAATGCAATTACTAAATCTTGATCACTAATCACACCCAAATCACCGTGACTGCTTTCAGCTGGGTGCAAAAATAAAGCTGGTGTTCCTGTGCTTGAAAATGTACTGGCCATTTTGCGGGCGATCTGGCCCGATTTACCAATGCCTGTAATTACTAGCTTACCACTGCATTTTAAAACCATTTCAACAGCTTTTTCGAACTGACTATCAAGTTTTGGGATTAAATGCAGAATGCTGTCAGCTTCAATTTGTAAAACTTGTTTTGCACGATTTAATATTTGGCTCATGGTTAACCTCTTTTGCTGTTCGTCTTTTTATCAGTTTTGCTGGTTTTGATACCTGCGCAGGCTTTTACAAAAGCTGAAAATAGTGGATGGGGATTAAGTGGTTTTGATTTAAATTCGGGATGAAACTGAACACCAATAAACCATGGATGATTTTCGTTTTCTAATATTTCAACTAGATTTCTTTCTTTATTTATACCAACTGCTTTTAAACCCTTACGATTAAACATATCTAAATACTGATTATTAAATTCAAAACGATGTCTGTGACGTTCTTTAATCGTTTTCGCTTTATAGATTTTTTGCACTAAACTTTTAGGGCTAAGCTGACATGAAAATGAACCCAACCTCATGGTTCCGCCTTTATCCACAACTCCGCGCTGTTCAATCATTGAATCAATAACGATGTGTCCACCTTTTTTAAATTCACTGACTTTTGCTTCACCAATAAATTCACGAGATGTGGCATTTTCTAAACCACATACGTTTCTGGCAAATTCAATAGCCGCTAACTGCATCCCGAAACAGATCCCGAAAAATGGTTTCTTTTTTTCACGTGCGTATTGAATAGCTAATAGTTTGCCTTCTACGCCGCGGGTTCCGAATCCACCAGGAACTAAAATTCCTGATACATCATCTAACATTGATTTAATATTACGAGCGTTTAGCTTTTCAGAATCGATATATTTAATGTCGACTAAAACCTGGTTGGCTAAACCACCATGCACTAAAGATTCAATCAGAGATTTATACGACTCTTTCAAATCCACATACTTACCAACAAGAGCGATGCGCACTTTGCCTTTAGGATTATTTTGAATTTTAGCAATTTTTTGCCAACCTGAGACATTGGGCTTCGTTTTTTTAAGGCCCAATCTTTCAACAATCAGTTCGTCAAAATGTTCTTTATGTAAAGCCAATGGCACATCATAAATAGATTTAGAATCTTGTGCTGAAATGACATATTCTTTTTGAATTGAACAAAATAATCCAATTTTTGATTTTAAATTCTCATCAATTGTTTTTTCACTGCGACAAATTAAAAAATCTGGCTGTAAACCAATTTCACGTAGTTCTTTCACGGAATGCTGTGTGGGTTTACTTTTTAATTCACCGGCTACCGCGATATACGGCACATAAGTCACGTGCACTAAAGCTGTGTTGGCTTCGCCAAGATCTAATCTAAGCTGTCTTATTGCTTCAAAGAAAGGTTGGGCTTCGATATCGCCCACTGTTCCGCCGATTTCAACTATAGCAATATCTTTACCCTGAACAGCTGCATAGGCGCGAGATTTAATTTCATCAGTGATGTGCGGGATCACTTGCACTGTTCCGCCTAAATAATCACCGCGACGTTCACGTGTGATGACAGAGTCATAAATTTGTCCTGCAGAAACAGAATTTGTTTTTGACATGACAGCTTTTGTAAAGCGTTCGTAGTGACCTAAATCAAGATCAGTTTCTGCACCGTCTTCAGTCACAAAAACTTCACCATGTTGAAATGGCGACATTGTGCCTGGATCAACATTTAAGTAAGGATCAAATTTCATAATCGTTACACTGAAACCGCGGGCTTCTAATAAGGAACCCAAGCTTGCAGCTGTTAAACCTTTACCTATTGATGAAACAACGCCACCAGTAACAAAAATAAATTTTTGATTATGTTTTAATTTCTTAGCTGTTTTCATTTTAGTTTTCATTTTAGTTTTCGTTTTAGTTTTTGTTTTCTTCATATTCAATTCTTTCTTACAAATATTTTTCAACAATTTTTAAGTCTTCAGGTGTATCGACGCCCTGAATGGCTTGAGCCACTGTGATCACTTTAATTTTAGCGCCTAAATGCAGCGCCCGAAGTTGTTCTAAACTTTCATACTTTTCAATGGCCGCCATTGGTGTTTCACAAAACTTTTTTAAAAACGATTTACTGTAACCGTATAAGCCAATATGTTTTAGCGCTACAACTGACGATGCATTTGTCTCACCGTCAGCCTCAACACGAGAAAACGGAATTGCAAAACGACTAAAATAAATCGCTTCATCATTTATATTCTTAATCACTTTAACTGCATTTTTATTTTCTAAATCTTTAAGT
Organism: Bdellovibrio sp.; assembly: GCA_043756765.1. GTDB lineage: Bacteria > Bdellovibrionota > Bdellovibrionia > Bdellovibrionales > Bdellovibrionaceae > Pseudobdellovibrio. Next base: position 2,688 of record JAYUQO010000237.1, read on the forward strand.
TCAATGGGATGAGCTAACGTCGCCATATCTAAATTTTTTTGATTTAAAAAAGCTTCGACTAAAGGATCTATGTATTTAGAACTGATTTGCGGTTCATCGCCTTGAATATTAATCACCACATCAAAATCGATATCTTTTGTAGCTTCAAAAACGCGATCTGTGCCAGTAGCACATTTTTCTGATGTCATGACAGCTTTAACACCGGCATTTTTTGCGACTGTTAAAATACGTTCGTCATCAGTCGCGACTATAATTTCAGTCAGATATTTTGAAGTTTGTGATCCAGCGATGACCCATTCAATTAAAGTTTTATCCTTAATTTTAACAAGTGGTTTTCCCGGAAACCGAGTCGAACCATATCTTGCTGGTATGACCACAATCACTTTCATGCTTTGATCCACTCTTTATAGATGTATTCTTCCATTTCACGGTAGCCAACATGAGTTGTGCTTGATATCGGAAACAGTAAACTAGTGTGAGCATGTTTTTTAATTTCAGCTAATCTTTCTCTAAGTTCTTTTTGATTTAAACGATCGATCTTCGTCATGGCCACAACCATCGGGACACCGATTTTATTGGCAAAACGCAGAAGCATTTTTTCATGCTCTTCCCAATCACGGCGCACATCCATAACAAGAACTAATCCACCTAAACATTCACGATTATCTAAATAAGTTTCGATTGCTTTTTGCCATTCAGTGATTTCATCACCACTGCGTGATGCAAAACCATAACCTGGCATATCGACTAAAACATAACTTTCACCAAAAGCGAAAAAGTTAAGTAATCTTGTTTTACCTGGGGTCTGACTAACATGAGCAATTTTTTCGCCAGCTAGTGCATTAATTAAAGATGATTTTCCCGCATTAGATCTACCGACAAAGGCCACTTCTTTTTTATTGTGGGCCGGATAATCCTTTTGCAGAAAACCGCTTTTTAGAAAAGTAACTTTGATCTTTTTTTGCATAATCTTTTTATGCGTATTTTTTTTTTGGAAGCCTTTTGAAGACGGGCTTTTTTTTTCAGCTGCTGGTTTTGACATGTCACAGATACTAGACTTTTTTTACTGAATTCTCAATTCTTAGATTCAATATATGACTTTGCTAAAAAGTAGAAAGTCAGACCATCAAGTCGCATATATTCATCTTGAAGCCCAAATAACAGGCTTATTTTTTGTAATACAGTCCAACACAGGCTTTGTAACTTTATAAGGGGGATATTATGGATCAATTTGCAATCGAAATCATGGATGGGTCGTTAGATAAACATAAAGAAAAATGGGTCATCAAAGACTATGTCACCGTGGGTAAAGACCCCAGTTGCCAGGTTGTCATACACACTGCTCATGTTTCTGATCGTCATTTTAGATTAGAAATCAAATCAGAAAAACTTTATATCAAAGATTTGAGATCTGAATCTGGAACCTACGTCAATGGGTCGCAGATTTTGGAAGCGGTCCTTCATGATGGTGATCTGATTTCTGCTGGCTACGCTGATTTAGTTGTTCATGATTTGACTAAAAAAGAAAAAGTCTTTCCGATGACAAGTCGTTCAGAATTTTGGAACGAACAATTAAAAACAATGACATCGATTGCGAATTCTGATTTTTCAGTTTTATTATTGGGCCCGTCTGGGTCTGGTAAGGATGTGATTGCTAAAAATCTTCATGACATTTCACAAAGATCGGAAGCGCCTTTTTTAAGTGTGAATTGTTCAGCACTGACAGAAACCCTTGTTGAAAGTGAGCTCTTCGGACACATCAAAGGCAGTTTTACAGGGGCAATTAATGATCGGAAAGGAGCATTCGAAGCCGCGCGCGGCGGAAGTTTATTTTTAGATGAAATCGGTGATTTGTCGTATAATTTACAAGCTAAAATTTTACGTGCGATTGAAAACAGTGAAATTCGCCCTGTTGGATCTGACAAGGTGATTAAAACCAATGTTCGCATTATTGCAGCAACTCATCAAAATTTATCCCAAAAAATTAGAGAAGGAAGCTTCAGATCTGATTTATTTTTCCGTTTAAGCGTTGTTGTTGTTGATGTGCCATCATTAAAAGATCGCATCGAAGATTTTGAAGATCTGCTTTACAGTTTTGCAAAACAAATGAAAGTCAGATTTTCATACACAGCTATTCAGCAACTTAAAAGACATGATTGGCCAGGTAATATTCGTGAACTTAAAAACGTTGTTTCCCGTGCCAGCGCACTGTTTCCGAAGCAGTCGATTCATGACAATCATATAGATACTTTATTACAAAGAAAAGATCGTTTGTCGCAGCTAACGCAATCAGCAAGTTATGCTCAAGATCCAAAAATGCAAAATTTATCTGTGATTAAAGAAATTGAAAAACAAATGATTTTAAAACGCTTAGCCGCGAATCATGGAAATCAGAAGTTAACGGCCTTTGATTTAGGAATTCCTAAGTCGACTTTGCATGATCGAATTAAAAACTATAATATAAATATTAAAAATTTTAAATCGTCTGTTTAGGCTATAAATCTAATTTTATGGTTTTAGCCTAAGGTTTTAGCTTAAGGTTTAATAATAAAGTTTTTTAACAGAATTTTGCGGGCCTTGCCGGTGGTAAGGCTTTTGTTGATTTCAGTCAGTACAGCTGTGCTGAGTTTTTCTTTTCCTTCAGCGGATTCTAATTCGTCATAGTTAAATTCTTCAATAACACGTAAAACAAGATCTTTAAATTCAGCTTCACGATCCTTAATTTCAATGACGACTTCAGCAGATAAACTTTCTACACCCATTTCTAAAACAACCATAGGGTTATCTGTTGAATTTTCAGAGGGGCGAATATTTGTAATCATTTTCTTAAGACTGATTGAATTTTTTGAAAAAACAGAATTTTCTAAAAAATAATCAAAACTGACTTTAGGATCAAAGTCTTTAACTTCAATAGAACCTAAATCAGCATAAGAATTAATAAATAACTGGTCATCATCAAGCCAATAATCAAGTTGGGTTATTTTGTACCAACCGAAGGCTACAGCAATGCTACCCGAAATGAAAAAAAACATTTTTAAATTTAAAATTTTTGTTCTTAAGTCTTTTTTAATGAATTTGACGGAAGTCAAAAGCATCGGAAGTTCTTTTAAATGAAGTGCTAAGTCTTTGGCTCTATTAAATAGACTTATTCTGTTTTTTTGTAATGCTTCTTGCTTGGTTTGTTCTTGAATGACTTTAAGTGTTTCAGCAAATTCGGGGTCTTCTTCAGCCAATACGTCCTCTAAAAACTTGAGATTATCAGAATAGGCACTGGTCGTTGTTTTTTTGCTGAAAAATTTTTTAAAGAAATTTACCACGCCTAATGTTACCTTGATTCGTGATTTAAAGCCAGTTTAATTAAAACCTTTGTCTAGACTAGTACTATTCTTATTTTTTGTTGCACAGTGTACGTTTATACTAAAAGCTATGAAAACTAAAAACCGAGCTTTTTCTATTTTTATTTCGACACTCTCTTTATTCATTTTTGCTGGCTGTGCTGCTGGTCAAATTCAAACAGCCGACAGACCTGAATTCAGTGATGATTCAAAAGTTGAATACAGCCGCGAAAAAATCACCAATGATGGCATGACTGAAGCTGATTCAAAACTAACCGAAAAAGATTTAGAAAAATATGCTTACGAATTGGGTTTAAATCCTAAAAAATCTTTATCTAAAACAGAAATGGAAGATGTCAGAAGTCGTCGTAAATTACGCCAACTTGAACGCACATTAGATTCTGAAAAAGAACGATTAAGTTATTCTAAAGTTTTACCGCTGTTTCAAACAGATCAAGAAAAAATTGAGTACTTGTCGATTCCGTCAATAGAAGGCCGTCAAAGTTGGGTAAACAGAAATAAATTATGGTCACGGTTGAAATCGAATAAAGATTTTCAAGATATGGTTGAATCCCAAGACTTAACATTGGGGATGACGCAAGATCTAGTTCGTAAATCGTGGGGGGACCCTGATGCTGTTGAACACAGTGGAAACCCGATTTACAAAAACGAACGTTGGAAATACACCCGCGAAAGTCCTTCATTAAACGGTTACAAACGCGAACGTCGTTATGTGTATTTCGAAGGTGGCCGCGTTGTCGGCTGGGAAACTGAATAGGGTCTAAAGGCTGATTTCTGTTGTATTCGTTTTAAGTATCGAAAAACCGAGTTTTTGGATGATAGTACAATAAAAAGTACTTAAAATTTGACTGTAATCCAAAAATAGGGAATTATAAACTCATGAAGAATCGTTACTTATCAGCGCAAATTCTAAAAGATCTTGAGAATAAAATGGTCTTTCTTGGTGGCCCCAGACAAGTTGGCAAAACAACATTGTCGTTAGATCTTTTTTCTAAGAAATCGTATCTTAATTGGGATTCGTTTGAAGATCGTGAAAAAATACTGAATTTTGAGTTACCCAACAGCAAAACATGGATATTTGACGAAATTCATAAATATAAAAAGTGGCGTAATTATTTAAAAGGCCTTTACGATAAAAATGAAGATCAGCAAATACTAGTTACAGGTAGTGCTCGTTTAGATTTTTACAGATACAGCGGTGATTCATTACAGGGGCGCTACCATTACTTAAGACTTCATCCGCTTAGTCTTGACGAGCTTAATTCCTATCAGTTTTCTGATTTTGAATCACTTTTTGAATTGGGCGGATTTCCTGAGCCTTTTTTTAAAGGAAATAAAGTTGAAGCCCAACGTTGGTCAAAAGAATATAGATCAAGAATATTGAAAGACGATATTAGTTCTATTGAAACAATTAAAGATCTTGGTAGTGCTGAATTACTACTAATGCGACTACCACAGTTAGTTGGCAGTCCTTTGTCGATTAATAATTTATCTGAAGATGTACAAATCAGTTTTAAAACTATAAAAAGATGGCTTGATATTTATGAAAGATTCTACGCGATTTATAGATTATCACCGTTCGGATCTAGCAAAATAAAAGCAGTAAAAAAAGAGCAGAAACATTACCACTACGATTGGACTTTGATTAAAGACAAGGGCTTACGCTTTGAAAATGTTATTGCTAATCATTTATTAAAGCGTATTCATTTTACTGAAGACACGCAAGGACGTGAAATTGAATTGCGTTATTTTAAAGACAACGAACAACGTGAAGTTGATTTTGTGGTTACAGAAGACAATTTACCAGTTTTATTTATTGAAACAAAATTT
>JAYUQO010000238.1:0-7862 GCA_043756765.1 Bdellovibrio sp.
CTACAAGCCGCCTGTACCAGAAACTTTACAACCGGATCTTATGCAACTTGCAATCTAAAATCTCACGATGTATGTGGTACTAAATATGGGGGCCGACCACTTTTATAAATAATTCTCTTAGCATATAAGCTAAAGTACCATCTGTGTCCGATGTTTAAAACCAATAGGCGTTATTGAAACAAAAACCGTCTGTTTGTCTGAATGCAAAAGGCTTAAGATACTGACTTTCTACCAGTATAGAAGGTAACGTTAGCCTAAACTCCATGCTTAAAACCTAAGCTGCACAAATGGAACGAAGAGACGGCTTTTATTATAATTGAATTAGGCATCGGGACAGCTATCATATCTGTAAGAAGTATTTATCACAAAATTAAACGCTTATCTTAAACTCAAGGCAGGGTTCAAGATCGGTGGGTTGGCCTCCACCATTTTTGACACCACGGATGCAGCTTAAGCTATTGGTATGATTAGCTTTCGCATTCGTGATGGTCATGTTCGTGGTGCATTGGTTCTACGAGGAATCAATCGCTTAGGATGATGAAGCGGTTTTTATGAAGCGTACTTGTTGAGTTTCGCACGAGAAACTTGGAATTTTCTAGGGAGTTTAACTATGCCTTTAGTCAGTGAGTTTTTTGGAATCAAAATTTACATGTATTGGGCTGACCATTTCCCAATGCATTTCCACGCTGAATATGGATCATCAAAAGCACTTATTTCAATTCAAGAGGCTGTTGTAATAAAAGGTGTATTACCAGCAAAACAATTAAAATTAGTTTTAGCTTGGTGTGAAATTCATAAAGACGAGCTTATACAAAACTGGGATTCATCTCAGAAACATGGCGAGATTTCAAAAATTGGACCTTTAAAATAAGGATTTCAAAATGCTAAAAAAAATTATACAAGTTAAACCCAATACAGATTTTACAGTTTACATTTATTTTAATGATGGAAAAATTAAACTTTATGATGTTAAGCCTTTTTTAAATAAGGGTGTGTTCGTACAAATTTCTGATGTGGATAATTTTTTAAATAAATGTACGGTTATGAATGGGACATTGGCCTGGGATTTAAGTGGAAAATTTGACCCCACAAATTGTATTGATCTTGATCCTGAGTCTATTTATATGACGGCCACAGATGTAGCCATTGATCCACTTGAGCAGGAAAGCGCGTCATAGTGGGTCGTAATAACAGTCATGATAAACTTCCAAATAAAGTAAATACATTTCCTAAAGTGTTTATAGATAAAGCAGGTCGGATCATTGAAATTCAAGTTTTAAACTTGCGCAAACTGCCAGCTTTATTGAAGAAGGTCTCTTAACATGATGACAATGTCAAAGGCCGCTTCCGGTACGTGTCTGTGCAAATCGGTTAACGTAAGTTTTCCGCTGAGTGAAGAAGTATTCGATGCTTGCCATTGCAGTATGTGTCGTAAATGGGGCGGTGGTCCTGCATTTACGGTCGCCGGTGGCATACAAGTTAAGTTTAAAGGCAAAGAATCGATTACAATTTACAGTTCGTCAGATTGGGCTGAACGTGGTTTTTGTAAAACCTGCGGAACTCATTTATTTTATCGTTTGAAAGAAACGGGATTTTACAATTTTCCTTTAGGTCTAATCGATGAAAATGAGAAACTAAAATTTCATCTGCAAATTTTTGTCGATCACAAGCCGGCGCATTACGATTTCTCGAATGAGACTACAGTTATGACGGAGGCCGAAGTTATTGCGAAGTACGAGTCGAAATGAACGCTTAATTTTTTCGGGGGTTATCGTGGTGCATTGGTTCAACGAGGAATCAAGCGCTTAGGATGATGAATTGGTTTTTCGAAATACAAGTTCTTGGATATTTCCAAGATGAGGTTAGGTTTTAAGTTTAAATAGGGTGTAATTATGAAATTAATAAAAGTGTTGTTACGGATGAGTTTTTTGTTTGGTTTACTATTTTTTTCAGTTAGCTGTAAAAAACCCGAAACAACGACAAACACGCAAGCGGTCCCAGCAACTAGCTCTGAATCAATTACTATTTTAAATTCAAGCTTTGAACAACCTTCAACAGCAAATAACACATTTGTTACAACAGGCCCACCAACATCGTGGGTTGTTTACGGATCTGTAAATAATTCTAATCGCGCTGTTGGAGTTTTAAATCCAAATACGACATCACTTTATTCAGACGCTGTTCCTCAGGGCTCTAATATAGGGTGAGATCATTAAAAATTTTAGAGGATTTAGGAATTGTAAAAGAAATAACAAAAAAAGAAAGAAACAAACTTTTTGTCTATCAAGAATACCTAGATATTTTAAATAAAGGGACTGAGCCTTTAAGATATTAAGTTATGACTTTACTAATAGAGCCGAACAATTAATTGATAGGACAGTCTATGACAAAGAGGATTTTGAATCTAGATAATTGTTTTTTAGATTCTGGATGGATTTTTGGAAAGAAACTAGATCTAGTATTTTTTGTAGGGATGCTTTGTATATTGTTTATTATCCAGAAATACTTAAGCATCGAAAACAGTGGTTTGTATTTAGGTTCAAGTTTAGCGTTCACAGCTAATTTTTTGTATTTGTCTTTTTTGGATGTGCCACATGCTGTCGCTAGTTTTTATCAAGTTTACAAACCAAATAACAGAAAAAATTTTCAAATGTTGCAATTATTGATTCCAATAATAATTGTTGCCCTCATTTTTCCATTTGTGCTTTTATCAAAAAGCTTAGCTTATTCAATTGTGACGTACTTCAATATTTTTCATTTCATTAGACAACAATATGGATGGATTCGATTTTCTCAAAACAAATCTAATTTGCAACTAACTGCTGTGCAGTCATTTTTTGATAAATTAATAATTTATGTTTTAACACTTGTTCCTGTCATCATGTTGCACGTTGGTGCTCAATCACAAAAACAAACTACGGATTGGATGTTTGAAAATGATTTATTTATAATTTCATCTCAGTCGACATATATTTTTCTAGATATTTTTTTCTGGTTTATCGTGCTAAGTTATACTGCTTTTCAAATAAAATTAATTTACTATGGACTGCGCTACCCTTTAGGAAAATTAGTCATTTTAATATCCACAGGCCTAGCATGGTACGGGGGATTAATCTGTCTGCAAAACAGTGAACAAACGCTAATGCTTGATGGTTTACATGTGGTTCCTTATATAGTGCTTGTTTACTTATTTAATAGAAACAAAGGCAAAGCCCTGTACTATATTCCTTTACTTTCTGTCGGCTTAGCATGGGCTTTGCTTTTTCTACATTACGACAAAAGTGATTCAATTGGTGCTGCAGTGGTCATATCTGTATTGATTTCAGTTGCGATATCGCATTATGTGTTCGATGGCTTTGTTTGGAAGACTAAATCAGCTAACGCAGATCTGAATGATTTTTTAAGTCCTGATAAAAGTATTGCTAAACAATAATTGCCTAAATAATCTAAGGCGGTGAATAAAAAATCATTATTTTTAGCTCTTGCTGCAGTCGTTTTTGGTATTTGGTTTTTTTTAAAAAAGACAAAATCTTCGAATGCCATCCAAAAAATAACTACCAAGCAAACGGCGACAGCTGAACAACAAGTCAGGGTTGAGAACTCTGAGGTTAAGGCTCAGCCAAATTTAGTACCTGACAGTAACATCCCAGCAGAAACGATATTGAATAATGAAAAAAAACCAATTACAGCTGAACCTCAAACATTAATACCAACACCTGAAGTTGAAGTTAAGAAGATGTTAGCTCAATTTTCTGCGACAAATAAAAATTTTAAAATTAATTTACCAGCCAACCTGAACTACGAAAAAAAAGCTGATGAAGATGGAGATTGGGAAGCTATTGTGGCCAGAGACCCGAACGAGAATTTGAGCTATATTGTTGCAGGCTCAAAATTTGACATCAAAGATGAAGACGCAGAAACAGTCTCTAGAGCTCTATTTAATTTAAATTCAAATACATTTGAAGACGTTGACGTTAAAGATCATAATTTAGATATTGCCTCTGGCTTAGAGCCAGTCCACTGCTTCAAAAGCGAGTTGCCGACTCGACAGATATCTGGATGTCATGTTGTTTCAAAATCAGGTCATCATTTTATTATTGCAGTTGATGGAACTCCTGCAACTGTGAAGCTAAAAGAAAGTGAAATAGATCAGACGTATGATTCCATGTCAGCAAAGTAGAAAAATGGGTAATTTATGAAAAGAAGACTAATAGACAATATAGGTTTGAAGGGTTTCAGTCTACTAGAGGTCATGATTGCTGGCGCCTTAGCAGTAATTGTGATTTCCGGAATGACAACCTCTATTTTTTACATGATGAAAGCGCAAAAATCTATAACGCTGTCGAGCGAGTGGAATCAGTTTGTAAGCCAAATAGATTTAACCCTAAAAAATCAAGCGACCTGTCAGCAAGCATTAGCAGGCAAAGTATTCAATGCAGCGTTAGATTCAAACGCTGGAACTGCACTGACACTAGTTGGTATTAGGCTTAACGGCCCAGCACCAGTGGATGTCAGTGCTCCGTATCCAATTACCTCGGGGTTGTTGCTGACTAAATTAGTTATGCATGCTGCAAATAATGATAACTTTCCTACAAGTATTGAAATACCTGTAGGATCAGGAGTTTTTGTACCTCATCAGATTCGGAAGCTTGCTGTCACGATGCAAGCGGATCGCGATAAAAATGTTTCTGTTGGTGGTTTATTAAAACCAGTGGTCATGATCATGCCAGTACTTGTAAGAACTAGCACCGGAATGATTGCTGAATGCCAAGGCGTGGGGGACGAAGATCTTTTACGATCAGCATGTGAGCAAATGGGTGGGACATATGTTCTGTCAAATCCTCCCACGCAAAGATGTAAACCGTCTAAGTTTTGTAAAATAGGTGGTAGTTATTCTAATGGATACATTAAGAATCCTTTTACTATGGCATATAGTTGTCCTGGTCCAGCCCAAGGTTTTGAATCAGGTTACTCTGCGTTTCACACAGGAAAAATAACGATTACCACTGTAGGGCCGCCATGCAGTAAGTATGGTTGTACAACGTCTACAAATTATTACGAATCCTATCAATGCATGAAATGCAATTAAGTCTATTTCTTCAAACAGTTATTATAGCATTTAGCAGTATGATTTATGAATTTGTTCTGGCGCAGACAATGTCTGCTATTATTGGCGGAACAGTCATTCAATACAGCATTACAATCGGTTTATTCATGGCAAGCCTTGGTTTTGGTGCAATGGCCGTGGGATTTGTATCCATAAAAGAAAAACAATTAACTTTAATCAGAATTGAAATTTTTTTAGCGGTATTAGGTGCGTTGGCACCTATAATTATTTTAACACTACATAACTTGTCGATTCATTTTAACCCAGCATTTGAAACACTTACAATTTTGTCGTCTTATTTTATAATAATTTTGATTGGTTTTTTATCCGGTTTCGAATTGCCGTTGTTAATGAAAATAGCTGCCGATTACAACATAAACTCCAGATTGATTCTTATTTCTGATTATATAGGAATGTTTCTGGCAACATTAGTATTTCCGATTTTCTTTCTCGTAGAATTGGGAACTTTTGGCACAGCATGGTTCGCATCTTTACTTAATGCTTGTGTAGCTTTATATCTTATCAAAAGTTCAAAAAATGTAAAAGCATTCACAAAAAATAAGTTTCACGAAATCATGACAGTTGGAATCATCGCAACGCTTATCGGAGCTTTATTTTTTAATCGGTATTTAAGTTTAGAATTAGGCGCACTGTTTTGAAAAAGATATTCTTAGCAGAAATATACATCGTAACGCTCGTTCTTTCTTTTGCAGCAATGAGTTTCGAAGTTGCAATAGTAAAAACTTTATCAACGCTAATTAATAACTCTATCTTAGCCCAAGCTGTAACAATCGGTGTGTTTATTTTATCGTTAGCGTTAGGAACTCTGCTTCACCATTATTTTAAAAAAAACGATCAGATTAAAACTTTATTCACTCTTGAAATTTTAATATCGATTTTGGGATCTTGTGCTTTATTTTTTTATCTTGCATGGGTAACCATATATAATATATTTTTATCACGTTTAGTGCCGCAGGTTGATTCTGCAGTAGTCTATATTTTAAGTGCTCAAATTCCTACTATTATTATTGGTGGTTTGGTAGGAATTGAATTGCCGTTATTGATTTTATTAGCTGAAAGATTTAAAGACGGGCGTGCAGAAGCTTTTGTTTTATCCGCAAATTATTTAGGGTCATTATTAGCCTGCCTTATCTTGCCACTTTATTTATTTAAATATGTAGATACGGTTTCAGTAACTATTTTGGTTTCTGAGCTTAATTGCTTAATTGCTTTATGGGCCTACGCCAGATCAGACTGGAAATGGAAAAGTCTTCGAAGCACGATTATTTTAATACCTCTAGTAATAGTGTATGCCTTACTTTATTTTGATCCTCGTTTGAACGAATATTATTTAAAAAGTCTTTATATGGATTATATTCCATCAAGTCTGAGTGCGAACAGTGCTGAAAATGTTATTAAAATGTTGCAGAACAAACGACCTATAGAAAGAATTTTGAGTCAGTATCAGTACATTGATATTGTGCATCCAGCAGCTTACAAGGACCAGGATTTCAATTCAAACCGACCTTATTTATTTTATCTCGATCACAAGCTTCAATGGTCTTCAAGAGATGAACATATTTACCACCAATCTATGGTCCATGGCGCAGTTGATTTATTAGGATACACCCCAAAAAATGTCTTAGTGCTAGGCGGTGGTGATGGCCTTCTGGTCCGAGAACTTTTGCTGTATGAAAAATTAGATTCCATTGAGCTGATTGAAATAGATAAGGCAGTAGTCGAATTGGCGCAGAAAAACCCACAGTTAACTTATTTAAATAAGTTTGCGCTTCATTCACCAAAAGTTAAAATTATAATCGATGATGCATTTAAACAGCTGCTGCGAGGAAAGAAAAAATATGACATTATTTTTATTGATTTCCCATTTCCCAATAGCTACGAAATAAACAGACTTTTTTCTGTCGAATTTTACCGTCGAATTAAAAATGTGCTCAAAGATGATGGAATCGCCGTTTTGGATTTCCCGTTAGAAACTTTAAAATGCTTAATGTCCGAAAATTATAATATGAAACACCCAAATCATGTCGATATAATTTACAGTACTTTAACCGAAGCTGGTTTCGAAAATAGCATTGCGTTTGGATTTTATGATCCATTTATTGCGGTACGGGCGAAAAAAGAGCCAAAATTAAAGTTTAACTTCAAAAAACTTCGAGATAACAAACTTATTAGTAATTCGGCTTTTATAAACTTAAGACCTATCGGAGAAGACTGTAATTCTCCGGTTATAAAACTAGATTATGTGAACTCTGTTTTTAGGCCTATTTCGTTAGAGACTAAAGAGCAGTGAAAGCCAGATCCATAGGAATAGATTTAATCAGATTTATTTGTATCTTAGCGATTGTGGGATTTCATTTCCTTGATATGGTCTATTACGAGCCTGATATACCAGCTTATCTGAGTTTTTCATATTTTAAGTATTTTTCTGATTATTACATGCGATTTCTTATATTTGCTGGAATAGCCATTGTCGCTATAACAACTTTTTTGTACGGGTATTCAAAATCAAGTGATCACAAATGGAAAAAATTATTAGTGCTTTTTCTAATCGGTCATATCGTCTTAGCTTTTGGTTGGGGTGACCAGGTATTTAAATTTAATTTAGAATGGGATATTTTTTCTTTTTTATTTGTCTCGTTCGGAACTCTTTATGTTGTCCGTAATAGTCAAAAAATGATGGTCATGTTGGCAGTTATTGGAGCTATTTTGCTTTCAATTTCTGTGTGGGAATATT
>JAYUQO010000239.1:0-2913 GCA_043756765.1 Bdellovibrio sp.
ACCATTGGTGTAACCGCCGTACTGATAACCTGACGAATAACCGTAAGCGTAGTACCCAGCGCCGTAAATATTATTTCCGTAAGAGTTATTGTAGTTATAAGGCGAATAACCTGGGGTGTTGTATAAACCGGTTTGGCAATTTGCTTGGTTAACTACACAGTCACCTGGTAACGCAGGAATTTTAGCCTGCTGCTCTTCTGCTTTTGGCTTACAGGCAGATAAAGCTAAAAATACCAAAGCTATGTACATCACAATAAGTGTTTTCATAAACGTCCTTTTTTTATTCCAACCACATGTGTATCAAAATGAGAGCCAATCGATTAAGGCATTAGCTGCAACTGAATCGATTAGCTTTTTTTATGCGTGTAGAACTTTTTGACGGCGATGAAAGGATTTACTTATTCGAGGCGGCTCTCCGTAATTTATTGGGGGGTGTTTAGATGCCAAAACATAAAGTTGGTATTAGTATGTCTGGAATTGAGGTTTTGGCTGGAGCTTGTTCTGGCATGAAAAGTATCCTTTAGGTGATCTAATATTTTGTTAGCCAAAGACTAGCAACCCACCCAAAATCAGTCAAATACGCTGGCATCATCGATGAAAAACCAGCCATCAGAATTGCCATGAGTCCCGCAGCAATGAGAACTTCGATAATTGAAAGACCTTTTTTATTTTTTTTAGAGGAGATTCTGACGGACTGTCGTTAGAATATTGTTTACATTACTAACTGCTTCGTCAAATTAAAATTGATACTATACTTTTTAGTCTGCCGTACTCAAAACAACTTTCCAGCCCATAATTTTTTAATAAAATCATCAACTGACAAAATTTGAATTCCATCATCAGTCGTTCTTGAATGTTTTTCTAAACAGACAATCCACCTTTTTGAGACCTGGGGATAGTCTGTTTTTAATTCGCGCAACCCTTTTAAGTGATCTGCATGAATTGATGAGGATGCTTTCGCTTCAATAGCATACTTCATTGAACCGACGATAAAATCAACTTCAGGACCATTATGTATCTTCCAATAAGTTAAATTCAAATTCAAATTTGTATATGAAATATAAGCTTTGACTTCATGATGAATCCAATTCTCGAACGCCTTACCATAGAGTTCAGACTTTCTTTGTAGCAGGCCTCTTTGAGAAAGATAATTAACAGTGCCCACATCAGAAAAATAAAATTTAGGTTGAGCCACTACTTTTCGCTTTGGCTTTAATGTGTAACTGGGTAAAAAAGAACCAATTAATGTATCACTTAAAATTTCAAAATAAGATCTAATCGTCGGACCTGATACACCAACATCACGAGCAAACGTTTCATAACTTAAAATTTCGGTATCAGACAAGGCTGCAAAATCTAAAAATTTTGAAAATGGAGATAGATTTCTAACTAAACCTTCATTTAAGATTTCTTCTTTAAGATAGTCAGCACAATATGATTTCAAAAGCTGCTGATAATCATCACTTGTATAAATTGCTGGCAAGGTTCCCCGATTTAAAATTTGATCTAAATTAAAATCTTCTTTTAATTCAGCTGATGTTAATCCAAAAAGCTCAAATCTTAAAGCACGCCCTCCCAATAAATTTCCATGTGATTTTTTTAATTTTCTGGCACTTGAGCCACAAAGACCAAAATGAATTTTATCTTTTTCAATCATATAATGAATTTCATTCAGCAATTCTGGAACTTTTTGAACCTCATCTATGATTATAAATTTTTTTTTCATAGATCTGACACGTTCTCTGAGTCGTTCGGGATTTGACTTAAACGTCATAAGTTCATCATTCATTAACAGACTAATTAATGGATCATCGGGGTATGTTTTTTCAAGCAAGCTGGTCTTACCTGTTTGACGTGGTCCCCATAAAAAAAAACTTCGATTAACAGGCTTCGGCAGCTTTATCTGTCTTTTGTACATATTAAAACTATACTTTGGTTTTTCCAGAAAAATCAAAGTATAGTTTTAATATGTAATGTCTACCTAACCCTCAAATGACTTGTTTTGCTGGCAGGTGAGTGCTATCTTTTTTTCATGAAAAAACTAAATATCCTATTACTACCTTTTATTTTCACGACTTCCTGTGCAGTGGGGCCGCTTATGTTTCATGAAACTGCTCGTACCGTTGGTGATTCCAACCATGAATTGGTTGGAGGCGCTGGCCAAGCAGGGCTGCTTTTTAAATGGAATTATGGCCTTTCAGAAAATTTAGATCTAGGAATCCAGTTTGAATCTTTAAGTTTGGGTCTGCGGGCTAAGTATGCGTTTATTAACTCTGGCGAAAATGGGTTTTCATTGGCTAGTGGCGCTGGAATCGGTTTTTCAGTTGGTGGCAGCCATTATTACGGTGATCTGATTGGAAGCTATTTTTTTGAAAAATGGGAGCCGTACACAGGGTTGAGATTAGTGCATGCGAAAAATGATGATAGGGAAATCAAGTCAAGCAATTCAGCCTTAGATTTTACCATCGAAGAAACCCAGTACAATTACGGACAAATTACCTTAGGTACAAAATTTTGGTTTTCAAAGTCTTGGGTTTTATCTGCTGAAGCTTCTAGTATTTTTTCGAAGTCTTCTGGTTTCTTGGTAAACAGCAATGTGTTCGCGGGGCTAGCGTTGGGGTATAAATTTTAATTAAGATCTTGAGACGTTAACTGGTTTCCGTCGACATATTCTTGGGCTAATTTAGCTGCCGTATTTTCAAAGGCGCTTAATGATGGAAAATACTCTATGGGTAAATTCTTTTTTAGAAGTTGGCTGTAGATAAACATCCGAATGGATCTGTCGTTACCGTCGCTAAATGGGTGAATTGAAATCAGGGCCTTGTAAAGTTTGAAAATATTTAGAATATACATGCGATTGGTATGTGATTTTGAAACCGCCATCTGACCTTCTGATAAAACCATATTAACTAT
>JAYUQO010000240.1:0-7805 GCA_043756765.1 Bdellovibrio sp.
CTATTCCGTTTGCTGAAGCAAAAAAAATTGAAGTTGATGTTTTATTAAATTCACGACTTGCACCTGATCAACTTAATTTAATTCGTCAAATTCAAATTGCTTGTGATGCCGCTAAAATCTGCGTGGCTAAATTAACAGAAAAAGATGCGCCGGTTCATGACGACAAAGAAACAACTTTGCCCCAATTAAGAAATCGTATTGCTGAAACAATTACTTTTTTAGGTTCTGTATCTGAAAAAGATTTTGCAAAAGCTGCTGAAATTAAAGTGACTACCCCACGTTGGGAAGGAAAATATTTAATGGGGCATGAATACGCAACTCAACATTCAATCCCTAATGTTTATTTTCATACGACAACAGCTTATCAAATTTTACGTCACAACGGTGTCGAAATTGGTAAAAAAGATTTCTTAGGTGCGCTTCCTTTTAAACACTAAACAGCAACACTAAGTTGTCTCTAGTTTTTTTAAATCCATGTTTCTTAATGTGGGCGAAAAATAACTAACAAATCCTACAGTCATTAAGCACATCACCCCGCCAAAATAAACGGCGGGGACTGTTCCTAGAATTTTCGCAGCAATTCCGGATTCAAGTTCACCGATTTCATTTGATGATCCAATAAAAATTGAATTCACAGCGGAAATCTTACCACGCATATGATCCGGTGATGATAACTGCACAGCAGCTGACCTGATCACCATGCTAATACTGTCAAAGCCGCCACTCAGTGCTAAAGCAGCAAGTGATAAATAAAAATTCTGACTGATTCCAAAAATTAAAATACAAACACCAAAACCAGTTACAGCCGATAACAACCACTTACCTGTTCGCATGTTAGTGTGCTTTGATAAGTATAACGCCATGATCGTCGCACCCACGGCAGGGGCTGCACGCAGTAAGCCTAAACCCTTGGGCCCAACGAATAAAATTTCACTGGCAAAAATCGGTAATAAAGCTGTTACTCCACCAAATAAAACTGAAATCATGTCTAATGATAAGGCCGGAAACAAAATTGGATGTTTGAATACAAATCGAATTCCAGATAAAAATTCATCTTTAATACTAGCATGTTGGTTTTTTGATTCAGGTGGTGGAATGTCTTTATGAATTGAAAACATCACAAATATTCCTGCAAGCAATAACAGGCAAACAATGCTTGATGAAACAATAGCTCCTAAGAATCCAAAAATAATTCCGCCAAATGCAGGGCCCGCTATACGTGCTATTTGCATCGCAGAACTAGATTGTGCTGTGGCCTGGATCAATTGACTGCGTTCAACTAGTCTAGGGACTATCGCAAATATAGCTGGTTGAGAAAACGACCTAGCAAGCCCCGTTAGAAAAGCTGCTGAATATAATAAACCAACTTGAATACCTAATGAAAAATCTAATGCGAATATGTGTTCAGCTAAAACAACAACACCCGATAAAAAACTAACATACATCACACGACGATAAACCACCAAGGGCCTAGATCGATCAATGAGGTATCCTGCATACAGTGCTAAACCGATGGCAGGAACAGCTTCGGCTAAACCAATAAAACCTAAATACAACGGATCTTTTAGTAAATCATAAATGCGCCAACCTAAAACCACGGCCTGCATTTGTACGGCAAAAGTAAAAAGAAATCGGGCAGTCAGTAATTTTCTAAAATCTATTGGCATATTTGATAAACCACATAAAAATGCAAAGCGGCTGCGACAATGGTAAAAGCGTGAAACAATTCATGGTAACTAAAAAAAATTGGACTGAGTTTTGGTTTTCTTAAAGCATAAAAAACAGCACCAATGCTATAAAAAATTCCACCAGCTAAAATTAAAGCAACATTTTCAGTGCCTAAATATTTATTAAATTCTCTGATGTACGGTAAGCCTAACCAACCCATAATGACGTAGAACAATGCTGACATTGGTTTAGGTGCAGACACCCAAAATACTGATTTTAAAACACCTAAAATAGCAATAGACCATATTAAGATTAATAATTGCTGCCCGTCTTGTTCTGACAGTGCAAATAAACAAACTGGCGTAAACGAACCCGCTATTAAAATGAAAATCGCTGAATGATCTAAGCGTTTCATAATGGCCCGTGGCTTTTTTTCCCAAAAAACACGGTGATACAAAGCACTGATACCAAACATCGAAAGAACACCAACTGAATATATGATGGCTGCAATAAGTCCAATTCGTGTTTGAGTTTTTGCAACTAGAAAACCACAGGCGATAACAGAAATAAAAAAGGCCACTTGATGTAAGCGACCTCTTAATCGTGGACGTTTTAAAAAATCTTCAATAGCCATGCTAGCTATTTAACATCAAAGCGATCCAGCGTCATGACTTTATTCCATGCGCTAAGGTGTAAAATACAGTCTGCAAACAATCCTTATTTGAATTTTTCACTAATCCACATGAGAATAAACCATGACTAAAATATTTATTGATGCTGATGGTTGCCCCGTTAAAGACGAAGCCTACAAAGTGGCTGAACGTTATCAATTGAAAGTCATTGTTGTGGCTAATAAATCTTTAAATATTCCGCTAAATCCCCTATTTGAAATGAAAGTTGTCAGCGGTAACTTTGATGCGGCCGATGATTGGATTGTTGAAAATTGTAAAGACGGTGATATTGTAATCACAGCTGATATTTTATTGGCTGAACGCTGTGTAAAAAAATTAGCGCGGGTGTTAGGTCATAAAGGCGATGAATTTACACAAGACAACATAGGATCTGCTGTTGCAAGCCGTGAATTAATGCAGAATCTACGACACATGGGCGAAGTCAAAGGCGGACCTGCCCCGATGGATAAAAAAGCACGGTCACAGTTTTTAGGAACACTTGACCGCATCATTCAGTCATTAAAAAAGGGAAAAAAGTTTTAGACTATGTATAAACTTCGGGATTACCAACAACAAGCCGTTGAAAGTACGATTCGTTTTTTTAGAAAAAAACGTGATCCTGCTGTGATTGTTCTTCCAACAGGAGCCGGTAAAAGTTTAGTGATCGCAGAACTGGCTAGGATCGCTAAGGGTCGTGTTCTAGTTTTAGCCCATGTGAAAGAATTAGTTGAACAGAATTATGAAAAATATCAAAGCTATGGTCTATCAGCCGGAATTTTTTCTGCCAGTCTTGGTAAAAAAGATTTTGAACAAAAAGCCATTTTTGGCAGCGTGCAATCAGTAGCCCGTGCTTCCGATGATTTTTTTAATGATTTTTCATTACTCGTCATAGACGAATGTCACCGTGTTGCTGAAGAAGGATCAACCCAGTATCAAGACGTGATTAAAAAACTACGTGATCGTAACCCCGAACTTTGTATTTTGGGTTTAACAGCAACACCCTACCGTCTGGGTTTAGGTTGGATCTACGAATATTCACAACTTGGTGAAATAAAAACTGATCAGAAAAGATTTTTCAAGCAATGCGTTTATGAATTACCTTTGTCATACATGATTAAAAATAAATATTTAACTAATCCTGTGAAGGTCGATATTCCAGTGACCTGTTATGATTTTTCTGAGTTACTAGATACAGACCGACAATTTACCACTGCTGAAGTTGAAGAAATCTTAAAAAGTCAAAAAAGGCTAACGCCATTTATTATTAACAACATTGTCGACATCACCGAAAAATTTAAACGTCAGGGTGTGATGATATTTAGTAGTTCTGTTAAACATGCCGAAGAAATTATGACCTATTTACCAAAAGACGATTCACGTATTGTTATTGGCGACACGGATATGACTGAACGAAATGAAATCGTTGAAGATTTCAAAAATAAAAAATTTAAATACTTGGTGAATGTTTCAGTTCTTACGACAGGGTTTGATGCACCCCATGTTGATGTGATTGCGATTTTACGTCCAACACAATCAAATAGTTTATACCAACAAATTATTGGTCGCGGCTTGCGATTATCACCAGATAAAAAAGACTGCTTTGTTTTAGATTACGCAGGCATGGGTCATGATATTTTCAGACCTGAAATCAGTGATAAACGCCCTGCTAAAGACACAGTTCCAGTGATTGTTCCGTGTCCAATGTGCCACTTTGACAATAACTTTTGGGGCAGAACTGATGATGATGGTATTGTGTATGAACATTACGGTCGTAAGTGTAAGGGCGCTGTTCAGGATGATAACACTTTAGAAATTATTCCTTGCGGGTATCGTTTCAGGTTAAAAATATGTCATAGTTGTGGGTCTGAAAATGATATTACAGCTAAGTCTTGCGAAAAATGTGATGCAACTTTGATTGATGCTGATGCAAAATTAAAACAAGCTAAGTTGTCTAAAAACTTTCACGTATTAACACCAGACCGAATCACTTTTGAAGAACACACAGATAAAAATTCAAATCCGTATCTTGAAATCAGATATTATGATTTCGATTCGCAGTACGTTAGCGAAGCTCACTTTTTTAATAATTCATCAGCAATTAAAAAATTTAATATTAATTTTTTAAGGTCTCACTTAAGACGCCCAGAGCTTGCTGTTGAGTTGCAAACACCAGCTGATGTGATCAGGTTTCAGAAACTTTACCGATTACCTTCATTTGTGATAGCCAGAAAACAAGATAAGTTCTGGAAGATCACTGAAAAAGTTTTTGCAGAAGAGTTGTGATTAAGCTAAAATAAATTCTGTTACAGTATTTTTAGATTTAAATTTTTGGTAAATAGTTACACCTAAACAACCCATAAAAAAATAAGATCCTAAAAAAGACCCTGTGATCATCCCTTTAGGTCCAAACAATGAACCTAGTGCGCCTCCAACTGGGCCGTATTCTAAATTTAATCTTTTGAATGACTGCTTAACTAATTTAATTTTTTTAGTGATGCGCTGATTTCGGCTAGATCTATTGATATCTGGCACATTTAAATCTGTATCAAACATTTGTAAATTCATGATAAAATAATCAAGATCATCTTCAAAATTGTCAGACTTAACATAGTCTGCAAGAGCAGTTATCTTTTTTTCAACATAATTGTATTTCAATTTCATGTGACTACCTTTGCCTATTTTGTGATTTTCGAGTTAGAAACTCAGATAAAAACAATGCTAGTATAGTATACGTTAAAAATAGATAAAAACCAGGTTGAAGCGAAGTTCCATTTGTAGTTAATAGAACAATTTCTCTATCCGCAGAATGAAGTTTGTCGAATTGGCTAGCGATTAAACCGTTAAATCCAATATAAGCCATAAAGATAGCAATGATCATAACATCAGTCATCGACCATTTACCTGACTTAAGAACAAAGAATTGAACTAATCTGTTTTCGCGCGCTTTCCAGTGGTTGTAATAATACACAATCGATGAAACTAATTTAGTCACTGGAAATACAACACTAAAAATCACCATTAATAGACCGACGATTTTCATTTGAATATCACGGTGAGTAATCATAATCCAAAAAACATCTAAAACACTTTTTGTCTGAAAATAAAGAATCTGATCTAAAAAGCGGACGGGATGATCAAATAATAAAAAACTCATTTCTGATATTTTAGCTTCTAGGTCAATCATCGGAACAGTAACCCCGCTAATCAGTAGAATGAATAAAATCATCACTAAAATAATATACTGTGCGCTAGGTAAATCCTGGCTAAACCCAGCATAGGAAAATAACACAACAGTGAGTAAAATTAAAACCCATGTGAGATTAAAAATTTTATTCTGTGCTAGTGAAATATCTTCATTTAATTTTAATTTCGCAGAAGCTATATCAATTGAGCGTGATCTGTGGACGATATCCATAATTAAAGTCATATCTTGTTCTTGAAAAGTATTTTCAAAATAATTATCGACTTTACCTTGCAGTAGCCCTTTTAAGTTTTGTTTAGCTTTCGGTTTTTGCATCATCTTAATAATGTCATCGGCATATTTAGGAATACCGGACTTAATATCATCAATATCGACAAACGTATTAATAAAAGCCTGTTTGAATTTACCTTTAACAGTGGTTTTATTTTTTTCTTTCATTTTTGTATTTATGCCATCAATCAATTGATTCAGCTGAGCTTCTAACATGGGCTTAATTTGTTTTTCATTGCCTTTTAAATCAAGATCACTAATTTCCGCATTGATGATCTGAGATAGTTGTTCTTTCCATTGGTTAATACTAAAAAGACCATATTTTATATTATTAATATCACCGTAATCTTGTTTTCGAAGTTGATTGTCTTTTGATAGACTAATAATCTGCTGACCTAGAACAGCCGCAATAACAAATATAACTACATAAAAAATAGTTTTTAAATTCTTCATACATTAGATATATACAATTCTTAGTGTTTAGGCAATTAATCAGGAGCTTTTATAATCTCTGCTCTAAAATGACAATTTAGAGCAGAGATTTTTCAGAATTATTCTTTTAAGTAAGCATCTCTTGAATCTTGACGATCAGGACGCTGTTCATTCTGTTGTGGGTTCATTTCTTCAGTTTCACCCTGGCTATCTTCACCGTCTTGAGCGGCCTGTTTTTTGAAATCAGATTCAGAATCATAACCAGAGTCTTTGTCTGATTTTGTTCTATCCGGATTTACATTCTGTCTATAGCTAGAGTTTTTGTTCGGTTGTTGTGTTTTACCCTTGTTCATATTGTCCATATTGTTTTCTGTTTTTGATTCCATAATTTCTCCTTTATTTGTTGTTATGTAGCTTAGATAATTTCTTAGCAACATTTTAATCCCTTCGTGTTTCTACGAAAATCAAATTGCAAAATCGCAGCCGTTCAGCATCCTGGTCAGTAACGAATTAAACTGTGCTGGTAACAACAATTTATTTTCCATGTTCATAAAGCAATCTAACATGAGTAGAAAGTCCTCGTTGTTATTTTTGATATTGGTCTGAAATGATTTAGGCGTGTTTACTTATGGCCTTTTTATTGCTGTCATCTATATAGTCAAATTAACTGACTAATAACAAAGGCGAATCTATGAAGAAAATATTGAACCATTTATATCTTGCGATCATTATGCTGACTTTTACTGGATCATTAGCGATAGCTAAATATGCTCATCCAGACTCAGACATGAAAAGAGTTTTAACTGAACTGACATCCAAAGGTGGGAAACCAATTGAAACTTTATCTGCAGTCGAGGCCCGAAACCAGCCGACCCCTGCAGATGCTGTGAAATCAATAATGCAGAATCAAAATAAAACCGACAAAAGCAAATTATCTGAAGTATTAGATATCGAAGTTCAAGGAGCTGACGGAAAAATACCTGCTCGTCTATATATTCCTTTTGGCAAACAACCCTTGCCAGTTGTTGTTTATTACCACGGTGGTGGATTTGTCATTGCGACAAATGATGTTTATGATGCAACACCAAGATCATTAGCTGAACAGACGAATGCCATTTTTGTATCTGTAGAATATCGTAAAGCTCCGGAACACAAATTTCCGAGTGCACACAACGATGCTTTTGCTGCTTATAAATGGGTTCTTGCCAATGCATCAACATTTGGAGGAGATCCTAATCGTGTCGCTGTAGCCGGTGAAAGTGCTGGCGGAAATTTAGCATTAAACGTAGCTATTATGGCACGTGATGAAGGAATAAAAACTCCTGTCCATGAATTATTAGTCTATCCCGTTGCAGGTATTGATTTGAATACAAAATCTTATCAAAAAAATAGTGAAGCTAAACCACTTAATAAACCTATGATGGAATGGTTTTTAGGACATTACACAACTACAGCTGAGGACAGACAAGATTCTCGTTTGAATTTATTAGCGGCAAATTTAAGTGGTTTAAACCCAGCTACTATTATTACTGCAGAAATCGACCCCTTACAAACTGAAGGCA
>JAYUQO010000241.1:0-22483 GCA_043756765.1 Bdellovibrio sp.
GTTAACTAAAGCTGTTGAACGTCTTTGTGCTAAAGGCATCGAATCAGCTAAAGCTGATGGCCGTAAAACAGTTATGGCTCGTGATATCATCATCGACCACATCTAGTTTAATATTTTAAATATTATTTATAAAAAAAACCTAAGTCTCTGCTTGGGTTTTTTTATTTTAAGAGCATTAGAAGCTCTTCCCAGTTTAGCATCTTTACACCAAGTGACAGAGCTTTGTCAGCTTTCGAACCTGCATCATCACCGACAATCAGATAGCTTAATTTTGATGAAACACCCGTTAGTAATTTACCGCCATTTTCTTCGATGACTTGGTGGGCTTCATCGCGTTTAACAGGCAAAGTACCTGTCACTAAAAAACTAAGGCCCGCTAGTTTGCCTTGCATAGAGCGCTTCGGTTTTTGAAAAGTAATGCCCACTTTAATTAAATTTTTAATTTCTTTTTGTATTCGCTTATCAGCAGTCCACTTAACAATGGCTTCAGACACTTTAACGCCGATTTCAGGAACTTTCTCTAATTCTTCTTTTGATGAATCCATAAAGTTTTCTATTGTTCCAAAATGATCAGCTAATAGTTTAGCAGTTTGTTCGCCGACAAAACGAATTCCTAAACCATAAATAAATTTTGCTAATGTCGTTTGTTTTGAATCGTTTAAACTTTTTAAAATATTTTCTGTTGATTTTTCAGCTTGTCGTTCAAGATTCATAATTTTTTCAGCTGTTAACTTATATAAATCTGAATAACTTTCGACTAATTTATTTTTAACGAAGGATTCAATCAACTTATCCCCAACTTTTTCTACATTTAAAGCTCTACGGGAAACAAAATGTTTTATTGATTCGATCAAAATAGCTTCGCAAAATGGGTTCTGACAGCGATAGATCGCCTCATCTTCTTCTTTAAAAGCTTTTTTCTGACAGACAGGACAAGTGTGTGGAATTTTAAAAGCTTTCGCATTTGATTTTCTTTTTTCTAAAACAACTTTAACAATTTCAGGAATCACGTCCCCAGCCCGTTGAATAACAACAGCATCACCGATACGCACATCTTTGCGATCGATTTCATCCTGATTATGTAATGTCGCATGCGTAATTGTAACCCCACCGACTTTAACTGCTTTCATAATCGCTACGGGTGTTAATGCGCCAGTGCGACCCACTTGCACCACGATATTTTCAACAACAGTTTCTGCTTGTTCAGGATTAAATTTAACAGCTGTTGCCCAGCGCGGACTTCTAGCGACTAAACCTAAATCTTCTTGTAGTCTAAACGAATTTATTTTGATTACAATGCCATCAATATCAAATGGCAACTTTGGTCTTTTGATTTCAATATCTTGATAGTACTGAATTAATTTTTCGACTCTTTTTGTACAGATAATATGCTCTTTTTCTAAAACAGGAAAACCTAGTTCTTTTAATGTGTCTTCTGTTTGTAGTTGGCTTTCAAAGTGAATGTTCTCATAGGCCCCTAATGCGTAAGCAAAAAACTTAAGTGGTCTTTTTGCGGCGATTTTAGAATCCAATTGTCTGATTGTTCCAGCTGCTGCATTTCTTGGGTTTGCAAATAGGGCTTGCCCAAGTTCTTCATTCTGTTCATTCATCGCTATAAAATCTTTTTTGAATATGAGCACTTCACCACGAACTTCTAATAAATTTTTATGTTTAATTTTTTGCGGAATAGATGAAATAGTTTTAATATTATGGGTCACGTCTTCGCCAGTTACGCCATCACCGCGGGTTAGGGCTCTGACAAGTTGTCCGTTTTCATAAATGAGTTCCATTGATAGACCATCAAGCTTTAATTCCGCGAAATATTCAACTGGGTCATCGTTTCGTAAAAACTTTTTAACCCGCTGGTCAAAATCTAAAATATCTTGATCATTGTAACTGTTTGATAATGATAACATAGGTTGTCTGTGATCCACTTTTTGAAAAGAGGCTATTACAGACCCGCCAACTTTTTGGGTTGGAGAATTTGTGATGTCTAGGTTTGGATGTTTTTTTTCTAATTCAATTAATGCGCTAAATAACTGGTCATAGTCGTAATCTGAAATTTCAGGCTGGTCTTGGTTATGGTATAAATCATTATGGTGGTTTATTTCTTGAACCAATTTGGTATGTTTTTTAACGATTTCAGCGTTCAATTTAGCCCATTTTTCTGACCATTTTTCCATAGTTAGAAACTAACACATCACTTCATAAAGTCTAAGATTTTTGTAGTGAGATCGTAAATTGTTTGGCATTATGAGTCTTCTAACAAAAAGATAAGTAGCTAATAAATAATCTAAAGGGGCTAATTTGTGTCTTCAATCAATTTTGATGAAAATGAAATTTTAAAAGTGGCAAGACTTGCGCAGCTTAAATTAAATTCAGCTGAAGCCTTAGAATTATCAACTCAGCTTAAAAAAGTCATCGATCATTTTGATGAAATTACGGATGTTGATACCACGGGCATCGAGCCTTTGATTACTCCTTCAGAAATTGAATTTTATGCCCGTGAAGACGTTGTTGTTCAAACAACGACAGCTGAAGACATCGTTGCTAATGCTCCTGATAAAATGGGTCATCTTTTTAAAGTTCCACCGGTCGTTTCATAAGTAGGTTGTTATGGATATTTTAAATTCTAGCTTTTCTGATGCCCAAGTGGCTTTAAAAACTAAAAAAATTTCTGCTAAAGAAATGACTCAGTTTTATTTAAATCGTATTGAAAAAATAAATTCCAAGCTTAATGCTTTTTTACATATTGATCAAAGTGCTTTAAAACAAGCCGAACTGATCGATCAAAAAATAGCTGCTGGCGAAAACGTAGGTTTATTAGCCGGTCTGCCTTTTGGAATTAAAGATTTGTTGTGTGTTAAAAATATGCCAACAACAGCGGCTTCAAAAATGCTTAAAAACTTTGTTCCGCCTTACGATGCAACTGTTGTTAAAAAATTGAAAAATGCTGGCGCCATCATCATGGGAAAATTGAATCTAGATGAATTTGCAATGGGTTCTAGTAATGAAAATTCACATTTCGGATCTTGTAGAAATCCGTGGAACACAGATTATGTTCCCGGTGGTAGTAGTGGTGGATCAGCAGCAGCTCAAGCCGCGCGTTTAGTGATGGGAACAATCGGCACAGATACTGGCGGATCAATTCGTCAGCCTTCAAGTTTTTGTGGCATTGTTGGTGTTAAACCAACTTATGGTCGTGTCAGTCGTTTTGGTATTGTGGCTTTCGCATCATCTTTAGATCAAGCAGGCCCTATGGTTTCATCAGTTAAAGATGCAGCTCTTACTTTAGAAGTGATTTGCGGGCAAGATATCAACGATGGCACAAGTTCAAATAAACCCGTTGAAGCATTTTCTCAAAAATTAAATCCATCTGTTAAAGGTTTACGAATCGCGGTGATGAAAGAATATCATCATTCTGATTTGATCGACGCCGATATCCGCAAAACATATGAATCAGCTATTGAAAACCTAAAAAAACTCGGTGCAGAAATTGTTGAAGTCTCTGTACCTATGACTAAGTATGCTGTGTCGATGTATTATTTGATTTCGGCCAGTGAAGCCTCATCAAATTTAGCCCGCTATGACGGAGTCAAATACGGACACCGATCTGATTTTAAAGATTTATCCTCTTTAAGTTTAGATGAATTTTATTCAGCCAACAGATCAGAAGGTTTTGGTAAAGAAGTTAAACGAAGAATTATTCTGGGTACATTTTGTTTATCGTCTGGATATTTTGATGCCTATTACAAAAAAGCGTCACAAGTCAGACGGCTACTTAAAAATGAATTTGATGAGGCTTTTAAAAAATGTGATGTGATCTTAAGCCCTGTGACGACAACTCCTGCGTTTAAAATTGGCTCACGCGTTTATGATCCTTTACGAATGTATTTAAATGACGTGTTCACAACATCAACTAACTTAGCTGGTTTGCCAGGAATGAGTTTACCTTACGGTTTAAGTAAAGATCGTTTGCCGATTGGTGTCCAATTAACAGCGCATCACTTTCAAGAGCAAAAACTTTTAAATGTGGCCGCAGCTTTAGAAGAAACATCTTCAATTAAAAACGAGAAACCCCATGTCTACTAACACAGAAAATATTTTTTATCGGGGTTACGAAGCCGTCATCGGTATTGAAGTTCATGTTCAGTTAAAAACACAATCAAAAATATTTTCAACTGATTCAACAACTTTTGAAGCTGGTGATAATGAAAACACATCTCCAGTTAGCGTGGGTATGCCCGGTGCACTACCTGTGATTAATAAAACAGTTATTGATTACGCGATTAAGGCTGGGCTTGCACTGGGCTGTCAAATTCGTGAAAAATCAGTTTTCTCAAGAAAGAATTATTTTTACCCTGATTTACCAAAAGGTTACCAAATTTCGCAATACGATGAACCAATCTGTGAGCACGGTGAAGTTGAATTTGATGTGAATGGTAAAACTAAAAAAGTTAAAATCACACGCGCTCATCTTGAAGAAGACGCTGGAAAATCTAATCACTTTGGTCAATACACTTTGATTAATTACAATCGATCCGGTGTGCCACTGCTTGAGGTCGTTTCTGAGCCAGAAATGCATTCTCCGCAGGAAGCTGCTGAATACTGTCGAACAATCAGATCTATTGTTCGTTATGTGAATGTCTGTGACGGAAATCTTGAAGAAGGATCATTGCGCTGTGATTGCAATGTATCTGTTAGAAAAATCGGTGAAAAAAAATTAGGAACAAAAGTTGAATTGAAAAATATTAATTCGTTTCGTTTTGTTGAAAAAGCGATTGAATTTGAAATTCAAAGACAAATTGATGCTATTGATAATAACGAAAAAATTATTCAAGAAACTAGATTGTATGATTCTGACAAAAATCGAACTGTCAGTATGCGTACAAAAGAAAATGCTCAAGATTATAGATATTTTCCTGATCCAGATATTTTACCAATCATTATTCAACCAAGTCTTATTCAGAAAATGAAATCTGAAATTCCTGAACTGCCATTAGCCCGCGCTAAAAAATATATGGAAACCCATACAATTTCAAAAGATGAAGCCCGTCAGCTAACTGAAGATTTTGAATTAGCTACGTTTTTTGAAAAAGTTGGTAAGCTATCTTCAGATTATAAAGCAGCTGCCAGTTGGATTTTAGTTGAATTTTTAAAAGAGTACTCGGACAAGTCGTTCACTTTAAATGATTTAAATTCTGCGAAAAATCCAATTTCAGCTGAACGTTTAGCTGAACTGATTCAATTAATAAATAAAGGCACTATATCTGGTAAAATAGCAAAAACTGTTTTTAAAGACATGTGGACTAATACAAAATCACCAACTGAAATTGTTTCTTCACAAGGTCTTATGCAAGTTTCTGATGTGGATGAAATCGAAAAAATTATTTCATTAATTATTGCCAGCAACCACTCGCAAGTTGCCGAATACAAATCAGGAAAAACCAAAGTCATTGCTTTTTTCATCGGTGCTATTATGAAAGAAACTAAAGGCAAAGCTAATCCTAACCTTGTAAATGAAATTCTAACTCGGAAATTGACTGAATGAAAATAGCAGCTCTTGATTTGGGTTCAAATACTTTTTTATGTTTGATTTGCGAAGTTAAAAATAATCAGATTTCAAAAGTGTATTCGGATCAAGTTGAAGTCGTAAGACTTGGTCAAGACTTACAAAAGACTAAAAAAATCCATCCCGATGCTTTATCGCGTGCTAAAAAATGTTTAGAAAAGTTTTCTGAAATAATTCAAAAAGAAAAGCCAGATCGTATTTTAGCCATGGCTACATCCGCTGCCCGTGATGCTGAAAACAAACAAGAGCTTTTTAAAATTTGTCAGGATTTAAATATTCCTTTAGAAATAATCGCTGGCGAAAAAGAAGCTGAAATTACGTATCAAGGCGCCATATCTAAAACCCCATCTGAAAAAAATAGATTAGTGATTGATATCGGTGGTGGATCAACAGAATTTATTTTTGGTTCTGGTTCAAAGTTGATTCAAGGCCAAAGTTTAAACATTGGATGCGTTCGATTAACTGAAAAATTTATTTCCGCGCAGCCAACAACTGAAAATGAAGTTACTGAACTTAAAAAGTTTATTTCAAATGAAATTTCTAAAATTAATTCTTCTGGTTTAAAGATTGATGAAGTTTTAGCTGTTGCTGGCACGCCGACTACACTAGCTGCTGTTGAAATCGGAAAATTTCAAGTTGATATTATCGACGGTTACATTTTTAAATTAGATCGTTTAGAAAAATGGCTTTCTGAATTAATTCCCCTATCAATAGCTGAAAAAATACTAAAAGGTTTTCCTGAAGGTCGCGCTGACGTTATTTTAGTTGGTTTAATCATATTGATTGAAGCATTGAAATATTTTAATAAAGATCGATTGGTCGTTTCTACACGGGGGGTTCGTTATGGTGTTGCGCTTGATGTGGCTGGTCGTTAGTTTTTGTTTTATTCAATTTCACCCCTACGCTGTAGCGAAAAGTGAACAACAGAAATCACCACAGTTTAAAAAAGAATACATCCAACTAGGTCAGAAAAAAATTTCAGTCGAAATCGCTGAAACTAATCAACAGCTTGAATACGGACTGATGCATCGAACTTCATTAAAAGAAGATCAAGGCATGTTGTTTATTTTTAAAGATGAGCAGATTCTTAGTTTCTGGATGAAAAACACCCTTATTGACTTAAGTATTGGTTATTTCAGCAGAAAAAAAGTTCTTAACGAAGTCATTGAAATGAAATCAACATCGCTTTTACAAACAAATTTTTCTTCATACCCTAGTCAACAACCAGCAATGTATGCGCTGGAAATGAATAAGGGTTGGTTCAGCAAGAATAAAATCAAAACTAAAACTGCTTTCAAATTTTTAAACCGTAGCAACTAGATCATTAAAACTAGTCACAGTCGTGCTTACGACTTTGGTCTAGGTCTAGACTTTGACTTCTTACTTTGCTGGCACTCCCCACTGTGATGTAATTAGGAGTGAAAGTTGCGCTTTTTAATCGCAAAATATTTTCAAGGATGAGGATAGCTTATGAAAAAATTATGGACTCTGTTGATCACTTTAGGTCTTGTTCTACAAATGGCTGCATGTACGGCCAACAAGTCAGTTGAAGACACTGAACTCATCGAAAATGCTGACGTTGAAAAAATCGAAGCTGATGAATCAACTTTTGCTGATGATAGCACTGAAGTTGCAGCAAGTAGTTCTGAATCGGATGATTTAAATCTTGATGATTCATTACAAGCAGCTCTTGGTGAAACAAAAACTGAAGAAGTAGCCCCAGCAGCACCGACAGAAACTGCAGAGTTATCACTTGATGACACCGCAACTCAAACAGCTGATTTACAAACGACTCCTCAACTTGATGAAACTGCAATTCCAGAAACAACAGTTGCTGATGCAGCACCGGTTGATACAGCACCAACAGAAACAATCACTGCGGATTCAGTGGCAGCAGCTCAAGCAGAAGAACAACCACCAGTTATTGCAGAAGAGCCTACTTTATCAAATGCTGAAACTGAAATCACAGCCTCTTCTAATGAAACACCAACAACAGATGTTGCCGGCTTGACCGCAGCACCACCAATGGAAGATTCATACTCTGAACCAGCTCAGCCAGTGACAGCAGCAGCATCAACATTATTACAAAAAATTTCTGAAACAACTCCTTACGCACATAGTGAAGGTTTTGTAAATACAGTTTACATTGCACGGCCAAGAGAAAAATTAGCAGAAATCAGTCAAACGATTTTCGGTATGGATAAATCAAAAGAACTAAAACAAATTAATCCTTACTTGAAATCTCGTGGTGCTCGTCCGGGTGATAAAATTTATTACGTGTCACCAAATAGACCAACTGATTCATCTAAAATGGTTTCTTACTACGAAGACAACGGTATGACGGCTTCAACTTACGTTGCTAAAAAAGGTGATCGTTTAAATAAAGTTTCTAAAGATTTATTAGGTTATTCAAATGCATGGAAAGAAGTTTGGACAACAAACAGTATTCAATCAAAATCAAAATTAGCTGAAGGCGATGTGATTCAGTATTGGAAACCAGCACAAACTTCTGTAGCAACGCAGGTTGCAACAAATTCAGGTGCAAACATGATTGATTCAGCAAACCAACTTCCTGCTGCGCCTCCGGCTCCTGTCGCTGCAGAACCTGCAATGCCAACTGCGCCAGTTGCTCAAGCTGAATTACCTCCGCAGGAAACGGCTCAATCAGCTATACCAACTGAACTTCCGCCAGCTTTACCGATGGACGCAGCTCCAGGAACTGACATTGCAATGAACGATATGCCCGCCACTGAATTACCGCCAGCTCCTCCGGCACAAACAGAATTACCTCCACCGCCTGCTGATATGCAAGCTACTCCGCCTCCGCCTCCGCCAGAAACAGCGATGGCAACAGAGCAAGCTCCGGCTCCGGAACAAAGTGCCGTTCAACCAAATCTTGAAGAAGAATCAGCTGATCCTAATTCAGATATGTTTACATTAATGGGATTAGGTGCGGTTCTTTGTGCAGCGATCGCTTACATGTTAGTAAAACGTCGTCGTAATCAACAAGCCGAAATGTCATCGATGAATGAACATAATGTTGGAACATAAATAATTATTATATAATAAAAATGAAAAGGCTTGGGAAACCAAGCCTTTTTTTATGTTGAATTATAATTGTGATTGGCTTTTGTTAAGCTACTTTTTTAAAGATACCATCCAAGATGCCTTTTTGACCCATACGTTTTGTTTCTACAAAATAAATAAGATCATCAATAATTTGCACGTCTCTGTTATTTTGCGGAATAAATTTTACGCCTGCGCCTAAAGAATTTTTCCAGATAATTTGCGCCATCACTTTGCGTTCGCGTGAGGCCACAATAACCGTTAAATTGATTTTTTCTTCTAAATGTAAATCATGACTTTGAATCTCTAGAAATGCGCCTGATAAACTGATGTTCTTCAGAATCCCCTGAGAATCTTGTCTTGCGTAACTACGGCGAAAAACAACATCTAAATTTAATGGTGTTCTTGCTGCTGGTGAATTTAATGTTTCCATTTTTGAAACTCCTTCTTTACGTCAGCAAATCCAGCGGTGTTAATTGACTACTGGGGTGGTCCTTCTGCCTGGGTTTCTTATCGGTTAAGATCTTGATTTAATTAAGCTTTTTCTCAAAATGAGACAAACAAACTGTACCTTTTCAAAATTATTGACTTTAATCAGGCCTGAAGTCATATTGAAAAAACAAATCAAACAAATTTGCTATCAAAAGTTCCACAAAAATTTATTTAACCGAAAATTCATCAATAACTAACTAATTTATAATGAAACTAATCAAAATCTAAAAAATCATCTACAGGAGAATCTCACTTGGCAAAAAAAGAAATCACTATCGAGCCAACGAAACGAAGACTTAACAAAAAATCTGCCGCCTCAGAAAATCTTGATGGACCATCACAGGCAAGTTCTTCGGTAGAATCAATGACTGAATCTGCTCCGGCAGCACCTGTTGAAGCCGCACCCGCTGCCCAAGAATCAGCTCCAGTTGTAGCTCAAGCAGCAACTCCGGCACCAGTAACTGAACCTAAATCCGATGTAAAATCTGATTCATCTTCTGGCCCACGTCGTGAATTTAGAAAATTCGATAATAACCGCAGCAACAACAATCCTAGCAGTGGCGGTCGACACCATAACAACAATAACAATCAAGGTCGCTACAGCAGCAGTAACAGCAACAATAATCCACGCCGTGACCATCGTGATAATCACAACAACCGAGATAATCGCCACGAAGCTATAGAGCGTGATCATCAAATTCAAAACCAAACACAGCCGCCAATTCAATCTCATTCTCATCATGAAGCTGAAATTGATTTAGCCGATATCAACTTAAGTGAAGAAGAAAAAAGCTGGCTAAACTCTAAAGACCTAAAATCTAAAAACATTCAAGTTTTAACAGATCTGGCTTCAAAATTAAAAATCGAAAATGCTGCAGGTATGCGCCGTCAAGATATGGTGTTTGAAGTTTTAAAACGCGCTGCTAAATTAGGTGATATTTTTGGATCGGGAGTTCTTGAAATTCTACCAGATGGTTACGGATTTTTAAGATCACCGGATTATAATTATTTACCAGGACCAGATGATATCTATGTGTCTCCTTCGCAAATGCGCAAATTCGGTTTACGTACTGGTGATTTAGTGACTGGAACAGTTCGTCCACCAAAAGAAGGCGAACGTTATTTCGCTTTAACAAAAGTGGATTCTTTAAATTACGAATTACCTGAAGCTTCTAAAGATAAAATTTTATTCGATAACTTAACGCCGCTTTATCCTGAAAAACAATTAAAACTTGAAAACAAACAAACCGAAATGACGACAAGAATTGTCGACATGATGGCGCCAATGGGTAAAGGTCAACGGGCCTTGATAGTCGCTCCGCCGAAAACGGGTAAAACAGTTTTGTTACAAAATATTGCCAACGCAATTACAACAAATCACCCTGAAGTTAAATTGATTGTTCTATTGATTGATGAGCGACCGGAAGAGGTCACTGATATGCAAAGAACAGTTAAGGGCGAAGTCGTCAGTTCGACATTCGATGAACCACCAACTCGTCACGTTCAGATTGCTGAAATGGTTTTAGAGAAAGCCAAACGCTTAGTTGAACATAAACATGACGTGGTTATTCTTTTAGATTCTTTGACAAGATTAGCCCGAGCTTACAATACCGTTGTTCCACCATCTGGAAAAATTCTTTCAGGCGGTGTGGATTCAAATGCTTTACATAAGCCAAAACGATTTTTCGGCGCAGCCAGAAATATCGAAGAGGGCGGTTCATTAACAATTATTGCGACAGCTTTAATTGATACGGGATCAAGAATGGATGAAGTCATTTTCGAGGAATTCAAAGGAACTGGTAATTCAGAAATTCAACTAGATCGTAAATTAATGGAAAAACGTATTTTCCCGTGTATGGACATCAATAAATCGGGAACTCGTAAAGAAGATTTATTAATTGAAAAAGGTGATTTAAGTCGTCTTTGGATTTTAAGAAAAGTTCTAGCCCCAATGAATGTTGTTGATGCTATGGAATTCTTGATGGATAAATTAGAAAAAACAAAAACAAATGCAGACTTCTTGAAGAGTATGAATGGATAATCAGCCTAAGAATCAAAAAGAGGAAAATTTATTTAACAAAATAAAAATTCCTCTGATTATTTTTATAGTTGGGTTGGCACTTGTTTTTGCGCTGTTAAAAGTTTTTAACTTAACTGATAGGGCTTATTTTAATTCTGATGCCACATTAGCTGAATCTTTAAATCCTGAAAGCTTTCAAGCTCCGGCAGAAATTTCTTCTGAAATTCAAATCGAATGTCAGACTTCGGCTGAAAAAATCGAATCAATTTCTAGTTGTGACGATCAACAAGCTGAATATTTAAATCATGTTCAAAATTGTTTAAATGCCCAATACGCCACTGATTCTTCAGAAGGTAAATTTGGTGATTTGATTTTTAAAATCACATCCTGCTACACCGCTGACAACAATAAAGATAAAGCTTTAGCGCTGCTACAGAAAGCGTTAACTTTTGGATCATGGGATGTTTACGCAGGCCCTATTTCTTGCGATTCAGACGTTGCTATAGCCGCGTGGGTTGAATCTTTAAATAAAGAAAACTCGTTTGCCTGTGTTGCTAAAAATGATCTGAATAGTTTAATTTCTAATTTGCAAAGCCAAAACTTTTCTTCACTAGATAAAACTTTGTTCCCGGCTAAAATTCTACAGTTTGGACTTTTAGATGCTGATGTGACTTGTCCTGAATCTTACAAGAAAATCAAAAACACTCTTGAAGGTCTTTACAGGCAAAATATTAAAGCTGAATTGATGACAATAGACGATCAAGCTGCCTTAAAAGATACGGGTCTAGAGAAGGTCTATATAAACCTTTCAAAGGGCAGCGAACAAATGGGTCTTGTTAAATTTTCACTAAATAGCGAAAACTGTTTGGTTTTTGAGTCTTTATTGCTAGTTAATCCAGAAGCTCAGTAAAATAGCTGCCTTAGTTTTACGCTAACCGGGGCGCTTTTTTTGTGATTTTTTGTTGAGCATAGACCGAGAACTGTGTTATCACCTAAGTCTTTGAAATTTATAATAATAAAGAGGAATTTATGAAACAAGGACTTCACCCAAAATTAAAAACTGTAGTATTCAAAGATATTTCTTGTGACTATGCATTTATTGGTACAACAACTTTAGATTCTAAAGAAACAACTAAATGGACTGACGGAAAAGAATATCCCCTAGTTAAGGTTGAGATTTCTTCCGCTTCTCATCCGTTTTATACTGGCAAACAACGTATAATGGATACTGAAGGTCGTATTGATCGTTTCAACAAAAAATATGGTAAATTAACTAAGTAGTTAGTTTTATTTTTTTAAATAAGTAAAGCGGCCAAATTGTGCCGCTTTTTTATTTTAAAACTGTCATCATTTATAATTTTTTGCTCTTAAACGGAGATCCGAAACATGTTTTCAAAGTTAGATTCAGTTGAATCACGATACGAAGAAGTCAGTATGTCTTTACAAAGACCCGATATTGCTTCTGATCAAAAACGCTATCGCGCATTAATGAAAGAACTGGCTGATCTAGAGAAAATTGTTGTTCTGTACCGTGATTTCAAAAAAAAATCAACGGCCCTTAAAGAAAGTAAAGATCAGTTCGCTAACGAAACAGACTCAGAAATGAAAGAAATGTTTCGCGAAGACATTAAGATTTTAGAAGCTGAAGTTCCTATTCTTGAAGATAAATTAAAAATCTCTTTAATTCCCAAAGATCCTAACGATGATAAAAATATTTTACTTGAAATTCGCGCCGGTGCTGGCGGTGATGAAGCTTCACTTTTTGCGGATGAATTATTTCGTGGTTATGCAAGCTATGCTTCAACACAGGGCTGGAAAGCTGAATTGATGTCTTACACGGACGGAAACGTCGGCGGAGCTAAAGAAGTCATCGCGATGATTTCTGGTGAATCAGTTTATTCAAAAATGAAATACGAATCGGGTGTACATCGTGTTCAACGTGTTCCTAAAACTGAATCCGCAGGACGCATTCATACTTCAACCGTGACTGTAGCAATTATTCCTGAAGTTCTAGCTGTCGATATTAAAATTGATATGAAAGATATTACGATAGATGTTATGCGCGCCAGTGGTGCTGGTGGTCAGTCGGTCAATAGAACTGAATCGGCAGTCAGGCTTCATCATAATCCCACAGGAATTTTAGTTCACTGCCAAGAAGGTAAATCACAAAATGCGAATAAAGAGCGGGCTTTTCAAATTCTAGCCGCCAAATTGCAAGCTCTTGAAGACGATAAAAGATTAAAGGAAGCTTCAGATGCCAGGCTTGATCAAATCGGAACTGGTGATCGTTCAGAACGCATCAGAACTTATAATTTTCCGCAAACACGTATCACTGATCACCGTATTGGCTTAACTATCCATCAGTTGGATTCTGTTATGAGTGGTTCATTTGAAATCCTCATAGATCCGTTAATAGCTAATTTCCAAGCTGAAGCTTTAAAGAAGCAAGCGGTTAATTAGTCGTCATGAAATTAAATGAGGTTCTGACAAAGTCCATTCAGTTCTTTAAAGATAAAAAAATAGAAACTGCGCGATTAGATGCAGAAATTTTAATTTCTCATGCTCTAAAAATTCCCCGTATTCAACTTTATGTAAAATACGATCAGCCACTGGATGAAAATGAAATTACAGTCTGTCGTGAATTTGTTAGACGACGAAGCCTTGGTGAACCCGTGGCTTATATCACTGAAGAAAAGGGATTTTACGGATTAAATTTTAAAGTCAAATCTGGTGTTTTAATCCCAAGACCAGAAACAGAATTAATTATTGATGAAGTCTTAGCTGATCACAAAAAAAAATCGGCCGCACTTACAACTACTGATATTGTGCGCATACTTGATCTAGGATCAGGTACAGGCTGCATTGGATTATCGATACTAAAAAATATTCCACAATCTGAACTGATCACTATCGAAAAATCATCAGCTGCTTTTGAAATTTTAACTGAAAATATTAAATCGTTAGAACTGACCGATCGTGTAAAAGCCATTCACAATGATGTGATTAAAATCGATGTAACCCAGTTTTCACAATTTGATTACATTGTTTCTAATCCTCCGTATATTGACCAAAATGATAAAGGAACAGAGCTGTTCGTTAAAAAATTTGAACCTCATGAAGCTTTATTTTCGCCAGATCAAGGGCTATCAGATATTAAATCTTGGGCTGCGTACTATAGCCATCTAGTAAAACCTAATGGACTTGTTTTATTTGAAATCGGTTATCAACAAGGTTCTGTCGCAAAAGCTTACTTTGAGAACTTACAGAAATTTAAGTCTGTTGATGTTATAAAAGACCTGTCTGGACTTGATCGAATCATTAAAGCCAGAGCATAATAATATTTTGGATTAATTATAATATTAAGATCTATTTTCATAGTGATCGGAATTTTTATGGATAAAATGCTAGTGACAAGTGGTTCGGTTTTAAATGGTTCAGTTGAAGTCAGCGGAGCAAAAAATGCGGCCTTACCAATTTTATTTTCTACATTACTTGCAGAAGGTGAACATACTTTTGATAATGTGCCTGTTTTAAAAGATATCGAATCAACCGCAGAACTTTTAAAAAGTTTAGGCTGTGATTCAATTCGTGAAGGTCATACTTTTAAAGTTGTTGTTCATAAATTAAAAACCTTTGAGGCTCACTACGATTTGGTTCGTAAAATGCGTGCCAGTATTCTTTGTTTAGGTCCTGTGTTAGCAAAATACGGCGAAGCTGTAGTTTCTCTTCCAGGTGGTTGTGCAATCGGTACGCGTCCCATTGATCTACATTTAGACGCAATGAAAGCCTTAGGCGCAGAAATTGAATTAAGAGACGGTTATGTTTTTGCAAAATGTAAAAAATTACAAGGAGCTACAGTGTTGTTTGAAAAAACAACTGTAGGCGGCACTGAAAATTTAATGATGGCAGCCACTTTAGCTAATGGGATTACAACAATAGAAAACGCAGCGAAAGAACCAGAAATTGTTGATTTGGCTAATTACCTTAATAAAATGGGTGCAAAAATCACAGGGCACGGAACAAGTGTTATTAAAATTGAAGGTGTTAGTAAATTAACACCGGCTAGACACAGCATTATGCCTGATCGCATTGAGGCTGGCACATTGCTGATTGCCGGCGCGATCACTCAAGGATCTGTCACAGTTAAAAAATGTAATCCTCATGATCTAGAATCTTTATTACAAAAAATGAAAGAATCTGGTTTTAAAATCGATGTGACAAAAGATTCTATGCACATTCACCCAACAAAAACTTGGGAGGCCGTGGATATTACGACAGCACCTCATCCGTTGTTTCCAACTGACTTACAGGCGCAGTTCATGGCTTTAATGGCCGTAGCTAATGGAACAAGCGTGATCACTGAAACTGTTTTTGAAAATCGTTTTATGCATGTGAATGAATTAATGCGTTTAGGTGCGGATATTACTCCGAAAACACAAGTGGCTGTCGTTCGTGGAAAACCTGGTGGATTATCGGCGGCACCTGTGATGGCAACAGACTTAAGAGCATCTGCTAGCTTAGTTTTAGCGGGATTAGTTGCGCGTGGTGAAACATTAGTAAATCGTATTTATCATCTTGATCGTGGTTACGAAAACCTTGAAGGCAAATTAACTTCACTAGGCGCAAAAATTAAGCGCGTTAATTAATTTAGATTTCTAATTTGTTTGGTAGAAAAAATTAAGGCCTGATTGAGGAGGGGCCACAATCAAGCCTTTGAAAAACAGTGCTATTTCTAGCGAAAGTTTTATTGAATTGATAATTAAAAGCTCTAGCTTTAGCCGAAAGTACAAGCACGATGATGATATATATAAAGGCTAACAACTTCATTTAAATCATATACGAAGCAATCGATATGCCATTTTTTTTAGTGCTGTAGATACAACAGATTCATTTAGAATCTTATTTGCGACTTAAAGGTTCCAAACTGGAACTCGTAAGTGGTTCCATTCTCAGACTTTAGTCATAACTTGGATCTAAAATGATATCAGTGCTGTCCGATGTAAAATCACTCCTCTATAATAAAAGCTCATGGGTAATTTCAACAATCAATTCACCGATCAATGGCGAATACGTCTTGAGTCAGGCCAAGTCAAAGGGCCTTATTCAACTACTGCAATCAATAAAATGATTGTTGAGGGTGTTTATACTGGAAACGAATTTGTCTGTGCTTTTCCTGATGGGGATTGGAAACCTCTTTCTAAACAACCTGAATTTTATGAAGCCTTAC
Organism: Bdellovibrio sp.; assembly: GCA_043756765.1. Taxonomy (GTDB): domain Bacteria; phylum Bdellovibrionota; class Bdellovibrionia; order Bdellovibrionales; family Bdellovibrionaceae; genus Pseudobdellovibrio. The sequence continues at coordinate 16,378 of JAYUQO010000241.1, forward strand.
TTGAATCATTAGAAAATCCAAATCAACGCGACGAAAAAATTTCTCAGAAGATGGAAGCCGAAACAGTTATTAAAAATATGAATGAAGACGATGACCAAATAAGCACATCGGATGATTCAGCTATTAATTTTAATAATGCCTCTGTTGCAAAACCTGCTCTACTTCAGAAAAAATCTCAGTTGCCTGCAACGATGTCAAAGAATAATCAACTAGATCCGCACGAGGCTTTGATTTCAGCGCGCGACAAACAATTCACCATTGAATTGAGTAATATTCAAAAACTAAAAACATTGCAGCTTAAAAAAATTTTTCCGCATTTCTTAGGTTTGATTGTTTTTTTTGCGGCGATATTTATTTATCTTAATTATGATCAAGATCAAAAAACGGGTTGGATCTTGATCTCTCCTAAAGTTTCAGCTGAAAATAAATCTTTATCAGCTAATGAACTTAAATCTTATAAAACAAAATCGTTTGCTTTACTACGTACTGGCTTAGTTGAAAACACTCGCCAAGCACAAAAAATTCTTGTTGAAGCCGTTGAGGGCTCAAAGAACGATCTTGAATCAATTGGGTTACTTTGCGTTGTATACCAACAACTTTGGCCTTATACGCGACAAACTACACAGGATTTTAAAGCCGTAACTGTGACAACACAGTTGGCACGCGGACTTAATCCGATTTCTAGTTATTCTGATACATGTCAATCAGTTTATCTATTAGCCAAAGGCCAGCCGCAAGATTATCGCGGGCTAATTGAAAAAACTTTAGATCAAGCGGCAGATGAAAAATTTATTCTATTTCCATTTTTATATGTCATGAAAGCTGAAATTCTTGAAGAAAATTTAAACTTCTTAAATGCGGAGGCCTACTTTGCTGAAGCTACTAAAATATTTCCGAATTGGAACTGGGCTCTATTTGGTCAAGCACGTAGTCTATATAAATTAAATAAGTACAATGAATCACGACAAATTTTTGAACAGATTTTAAATAATAATTCTGAAAACAAAGCAGCCTTATTTGGTATGGCGCTCAACGAAATAAAGCTAAATTCTGATTTTGATAAAGCTTATTCTTATTTTAATTCTGGTTACGCATTAGAAAGTAAATTGCCAAAAACTTTTCATCTTGAAGCCATTCAAGAATATATAAAAATATTATTATCACGAAATGAAAATTCAAAAGCTCTAAAAGTTGCTCAGTTTGGTTTAACTTTAAGCCCTAGCCATAGATCACTGAAAGAAACAGTGATTGCTCTTGGTGGTAATGAAAAAAATACGAATGCCACGACATCTGAATTAATTTTGTTAGGTGATCAGTTTGCCCGGGCCGGTGATCATTTAGCGGCACAGGCGCAGTATCAAGCTGCATTTGATTACGATTCTAAAAATGGAACTGTAGCACTTAAAGCTGCAAAAAGTTTGTGGGCGATCAATCAAACCCGCGGGGCTTTGTTATGGGTTGATAAAGCCATCAAAGCTGAGCCCCGCATGTACGGGGCTTATGCGATTAAGGCTGATTATTTATCGCAAAAATATAACTTCATTGATGCCAGTAAAGTTTTGATAGATGCTAATCGTAAAGCGGGACAGAATTATGATCTTTTGAAAACTCATGCGCTAGTTGAATTTAGAAAAAATAATATGCAAGGTGCTATCACATATGGTGAAAAAGCTTTAAAAATGTATGATGCTGATGTTGAGCTTTTAACATTGTTAGCCCAAGCAAATATTAATTTATTTGCGAATTCTCCTTCGAAAAATGAACAAGAAAGTGCGCTTAAAGATAAATACAAAGAAGATTCTAGAAAATATGCCAGTAAAGCGGTTGATTTAGAACCCGGTTGGCCGGAAGCCCAAATCACTTACACTAAATATCTTAAAGTCAGCGGAGCGGGATCCGTTGCTGCTGAAAATAATATTAAAAAATTAATTGAAACTTTTCCTTACACTTATGAATACCGCATTGGCCTTGCTGAATTTTACGAAGAACAAGAAAAATTCACTGGGGCTAGCGAAATCTATTTACAATTGATTGAAAGTAATCCAAAAAATAAAAAAGCGCTGATGGGTTTAGCTAGATCTTATCAGTATGCAAATCAACCAAAGCTTGCACAAAATTATTATTTGCAAGCCGCGGCTCTTGATCCGTCTGATGTGGAACCTTTATTTGCGACAGCACAGTTAGAACTTGAAACAGCCACATTAAAAGACCCTGCAGTTCAAATAAAGCGAGCTTTTGATAAATTCAGAATGGTTCGTGAGGTCAATCCGAACTTCCCCCGTATTTCTTATTTTATGGCTAAATGTAAATTAGAGCTGGGCGAATTCGATGAAGCCATCCAGTTGATCAATGAAGAAAAAAAGAAAAATCCAAGCTTAGCTGACCCGTATATTTTAGCTGCAGCAGTTTATACAAAAAAAGATCAATTCAAAGAATGTGCAGCTGAATATTCACTGGCCATTAAGCTGCGGCCTGCAAATGCGGCCTTATTTGTTGATGCAGCCATCTGTTATCGCCGCAGTGATTCTATTGATATTGCCAGCGATATGCTAGAAATTGCAAAAACACGAGAAAACGGCTATCCTCCTATTTACAGAGAAATGGGTTACATTTCTGAAAGAAACGGGGACATGAGCGAAGCCATCAAACAATTTCGCCGTTATCTTGATCTTTCTCCGAATGCCAGTGATCGAAATCAAATTGAAATAAAAATTACAGGTTTAGGCGGGTAAGTATGGAACTTGGCGGAAAATTACAAAATTTATCAAACGATATGAAAATGGGAGCAAAAAATGCGACCCATAGTTTAACACATATATTATTCCGACTAGTTTCGGGGTTTTTTCTGGGGCTCGTGTTAGCACTGATCGTTCAAGAGATGACTCAATCTGGAACCCTGACTCTTGTTTTTCTAACAACAGTTTTAACAGCTAGCGTGTACAAAGCCTTATCAAAGCTCAGTTTACCGCAAATTCTTATTTTTGATTTAATTTGTGTGTTGATTGCAACGGTGCTTAATATGTATATTAAAATAGCTCCCTAATTAAGTTTTAAAGGAATTTTTGTGATTGATATTAAACTACTTGAGAAAAAATCTGAAAACGGAATTTCTTATTACGATGACTATAAAAAAAGTCTTTTAAACCGCAATGCTTCGACAGAAAATTTAATAGCTACTTTAGATCAGATCATGCATTTGAATATCAAACGCAAAGAAACGATGACTCAGGCTGAAACTGAAAAAGCCAAACAAAATAAATTAAGTGCTGAAATCGGCCAATTAAAGCGCGAAGGCAAAGATGCTTCAGCCTTGTTAGCACAAGTTGATCAATTAAAAACTCAAGTTAAAGATTTAGAAATTCAAGCGGCTCAAGCTGATGAACAAGTTCATCATTTGTTATTAACAATTCCTAATAAACCCCATGATTCAGTTCCGGTTGGAAAATCAGAACATGATAATAAAATTGTTAAAACTGTCGGTGAACCTAAAAAGTTTTCTTTCAAAGCCAAAGAACATACAGAGTTAGGCGAAGCCCTGAATATTATTGATTTTGAACGCGCAGCTAAAACAACTGGTGCAAGATTTACTTTTTTAAAAGGTGCCGCTGCACAAATGGAACGGGCTTTAGTGCAATTCATGATGGATTTACATTCAAATCAACACAACTACACAGAAATGATCCCGCCGTTCATGGTGAACAGCCAAAGTATGATAGGCACGGGGCAGTTTCCGAAATTTAAAGACGATGTATTTCATCTTGAAAATACAGATTATTATTTAATTCCTACAGCAGAAGTTCCGGTTACAAATTATTATTCAAACGAAACTTTAAACGAAGCCGATTTACCTAAATTATTTTGTGCTTATTCACCGTGTTTCAGGTCTGAAGCCGGCAGTCATGGAAAAGACACCAAAGGTCTGATTCGTCAGCATCAATTTAATAAAGTTGAATTAATGACATTTTGTCATCCAACTCAGTCGTATGAAGTTCATGAATTATTAACATCACACGCTGAAAAAGTTCTAGCTGAATTACAACTTCCATATCGCAAAACTTTATTATGCACCGGTGATATGGGTTTTGGATCATCAAAAACTTATGATTTAGAAGTTTGGTTACCAGGACAAAATGCTTACCGTGAAATTAGCTCGTGTTCGAACTTTGAAGATTTTCAGTCCCGAAGGGCCAACATCCGTTTTAAACCTAAAGACGGTGGCAAACCGCAATTCGTACACACTTTAAACGGCAGTGGATTAGCTATCGGAAGAACTCTTGTTGCGATTTTTGAAAACAACCAACGTGAAGGCGGGAGCATCGAAATTCCTCAGGTTTTACGACCTTACATGGGTAACAAAACAGAAATCCGCTAAGCCAGTACACTACTCAGCTAACTATTTAATCAATTTATTCAAAGGCCTGAAAACTTCGGGCCTGTTTTGTAAAAAAATCAAAAAATCCGTTGATACCAACCGCTAATTCCAATAAAACAATCAACGGAAAGCTGGTAGAGCGGTTGAATACACCAGTCTTGAAAACTGGCAGCCCTTCGCGGGGCTCGAGGGTTCGAATCCCTCGCTTTCCGCCATCTCGGTGAGTGGTACCGCAAATCACCGAATTTCTTTTATTTTTTTGAATCCTGTAATACTTAAGAATTCGCAAGGCCTAAATATGGGCTAAGATTGCCTGTAGATCATAGATATTTCCTCCCTTCATCATGCTTACAGGTATTAATTATCAAATACGCATAATGCATGATTTTAACTATACCTGCGTATATTTTATCTAAAGTGATGTAAATTTCTAGACTCAGGTTGTTTTTGCTTGAAATAGCTACTGGTAATAGCGGATTCTAAATGTATCAAAGGCTGGTAATTTTATGTCAAATGCAAAAAAAATAGTAGCATCTAAACAACAGCTAAACTCAAGTGGATATGATATATCAAATTTTATTCGAGTTAAACTCCCAACTATCAAAGGGATTAAGTCTGCTGTAAGCTTAACTAATAAAATCACAACTCAAGTCGCAAAAAATAAATAATTTTTATGAACAGAAATATAGCCATAGTTTGGGATTTTGACGGCACGTTAACGCCAGACGACTCAACATCAAAAGTTATTGAACACTTTAAAGGTGTTGGCGGTGATACAAACTTTTGGAATTTAATTAAAGCGATTGGACAATCTGGTTATTCTGAGAAAAAAGACTGGGAACATGTTTTAGCTTCGGATGCACCAACGTGGATGTACTCTTTGTCTCAAATTGCCTATGTAAATAAAACACCTTTAAATAAAGATTTTTTTCTAAAGCTAAAATCTGATGTAAAACTTTTTAAAAATGTTGAGATCTTTTTAAAAGAACTAAAATCATTAGAGAAACTACCTGAGTTTAAAAAATTAAATATTTCTATTCATCACTTTATAGTTTCGGCAGGTCTAAAAGAGTATGTTGAAATTTTAATTCCAGAAGATGTTTTTACATGGGTTTGGGGTTGTCGTTATGCAGTTATCATAAATGAAAATGACCCTTCTGGTGAGCTTCCAGAGAGTGTTCCTGTGTTTTGCATGGATGAAACTATGAAAACTCGCTCTCTATTCGAAATTGTTAAAGGTATTTTCCTTGATAAAAATGTTAGGGAAGTAAACAGCAAAGTTGAGCCTGAAAAGCTGTGGTGTCAGTTTGAAAACTTAATCTACATAGGTGATGGACCAACAGATATTCCCTCCCTATCTTTAGTGCGTGACCGTGGTGGCATGGGCGTTGTTGTTTATAACGATACAAGATCGTCTACAGACATAAAAAGACGTTTAGATAAAATGAGTGCAGATAAGAGATGTGATCTTATTACACCTGCAGATTTCAATCTCAAAGGTGAGCTTTTCAATGCGCTTAAAACTAAGTGTATTCAAATCCAACAAAAGTTTTCTGCAGAAAACTTAGAGTTGTGATTCCGGGTTGCACGCTCAAAAATCCCTCGCTTTCCGCCATCTCGGTGAGTGGTACCGCAAATCACCGAATTTCTTTTACTTTTCTTTCATGCCAAATAAATCCAAGTGCGGACAACAAAATTAAAGTTCCGCCAATCAAATAAATCTTTGCTTCAAAC
>JAYUQO010000242.1:0-2903 GCA_043756765.1 Bdellovibrio sp.
TTATCTAAAGATGTTTTTACAGCCTCAAGATAAGGTCTTTTTGAATTTTCTAAATCTTTAAGCATTTTTTCAGCTAAATTTTTAGCCTCTTTAGGTATATCTAATCTGAGTTCTCTGACTTTGATTAATGCCATTTTTATCCTTGTTTCATCAATTAATTAAAAAATAGTCTAACTTTTCTACTGGTCTATTCTTCGTCCACGGTTTTTCCGACTTTTTTAGCTTCTTTTTGCTTTTGTTCAGCTAATTTAGTCTGAGCAATTTCAAGATCACTGATGGCCTCTTTTGAATCACGACCTAAAATCTTTTTAAGACCTTCTTCGGCTTTTTTCTTTCGCGAAGCATTTGCTCCTGCAATTAAAACCAATTTTTCAACCAGAATAGGACCAAATTGTTCGATATGAGCTAATTTTCTTTCTAAATCAGCTTCTTTCATTTCATGTTTAATATGCCGTGAAAGTTTTTGACCTGCTTGCATTAATGCCCGGCGGATTTCTTCAACTAATTCTTCAGAGGCATCGATCGTTTCTTTCGATGCATTTTTAAATTTAATAAACGGCGAAACCACAGAAACCGCAAAAACATAAGGCCCTTGCGGTAATGATTCTTTCGGTTGTCCCAATCCGTATGATTTCCAGTTCACACTTTCAATCGCCCAAGTGATTGCACAGCCTGATTTATCAAATTGCAATGGAACGCGGTTCGCAAAACGTAATAATTGGACTGGGGATTGTTCATCACCACGATCAATAAACCGGGCTAAAGCGACTTCCACCACAACCGGTTTAAAATCACAAATAATTGGTTTTCTGGTTACAACTGAAAAGAAATCGACTTTTCCAAGACGATTAATTGATTTAGATAATGATTCTTCACCGACCATCAAAACTGATTTCGTCGATGGGGCCATTAATTCAGTAGCCTGAATCGATTGGAAAACTTTTTTAAATTCTTCCTCAGATAAAGACGTAATTGTTTTCTCTACCAAACCTTTTGGCATCCCAGCTTTAACGAAATCTTTGATTGATTGATCATTAATACGTGAAAAACCTGTTTTTAAAAATTTTGAAAGTGAAATTTTACCGTATAAGGTCGAATGCGTGATAAATTCACCCAATTTAAACGTGTGCGGATGCGGTAATGTAGCTTCTGGAATTTCCGGAGACTCATTGCTAACACGGTCCGTTTTCTGCCAATCCATATCACCTAAGCGATACTTCATAGCCACATGTGGATTTAACAGGGCTGTACCCTCAATGTATGTTTGAAGTCCACCATCACCATTTAATTGTATGCGACCGTCCATCAGAAATTCAACACGAACACCGTGTGTTCTGTTTTTCCAATCAATCATTTCTTTATTACGAACAATTCCAGTATTTGTTTTAATATCCACATCAACTTGTGCTGAAATCGCTTTACGCATGCTTTTTGTTTTTGAAATAACTTGAACGCCCTTGGCATTGGTCATTTGCGCCCAAGTTGTCGCAGCTGAAATACCAATACCTTGTTGTCCGCGTGAACATTGCCCGCGTCCAAATTTTGATGATGCTAAATACTCACCGAAAACCTTTGCTAAATCATCAACATCGATTCCTGGTCCGTTGTCTTCAACAACGATTTTAATTAAATCTGTATTTTTAGCTGAACCATTGCCGACTTTTCTGACTTCTATTTCTAAATCGGGTAAAATCCCATGCTGTTCACAGGCATCCAATGAATTATCCACGGCTTCTTTTAGGGTTGTTAAAACGGCTTTTAAAGGTGAAGAAAAGCCCACTTGTTGTAAGTTTTTTGCGAAATACTCTGCTGTGCTACTTTTAGTGATTTTACTCACGATGAACCCTTTCAATATGAAAACTTAACCACTTCATTTCTTTGATCATTTTTTATTGAAGGGTATTTTGGGTCTAAAAAGCAAGCCATTGGTCTTTATGCACAGTATAATGCTTAAAAAAAGATTAATAATGCCACTTATGAAGTCAAAAAAAGGAGTATATGCTAATAGCTAAGCTATTAAAAACACTTAAAGGAGCATTCCATGAAAACAATCGCATGTCTTTTTACAATCCTATTAATCAGCTTCAACGTATTAGCTGATGGCCATGGCAAACATAGTGAAAAAAAGGCTGAAATCAAACAAAAAATCGAAACGCAAAAAAATGCAGTTGAAACAGCTTGTTCTGCAGATGCAGCTAAAACCGGTTGCGCTGGCAAAGAAGTCGGCGAAGGTCTTTTGAAATGTATGAAAGCATACAAAATTAATAATAAAGATTTCACCTTTTCCGAATCCTGCAAAAATGCACGTAAAGACCTTCATGAAGATAGAAAAGAAAAAAAGTAATTAGCCAATCCACTGACAAACTACATCCTTGTCAAAAATGCGGAGCTTGCTGTGCAAGCTTTCGCGTTTCATTTTACTGGCGAGAAGCTGAAACTGAAGAACAAAACTATGCTGTCCCACAAGGCCTTTGGGTTGACACTACATCTCAACTTCGTAGTATGAAGGGCACAGATGTTAAACACTCTCCTAAATGTGTTGCCTTAAAAGGTCGAATCGGCCATTTTGTTAACTGTGAAATATATGAAAATAGACCTTCTCCTTGTCACCGCTTTAAAGCCTCTTATGAAGATGATAAACCACATCCTCGTTGTGACGAAGCCCGTGAAAAGCATGGTCTCAGACCACTTTGCAAACAAGACTGGGCTCATACTATCAAACCTGAATCAATCACCGATTCAGAGATTTAAAAATTTTCTTAAAAATGTTCGCGATGATTTTAAAGCAATCGGTTTCAAAGCCACATTTAAAAAATATGGCTGGAAGTTAGCTTTGTTATTTTTCTTTTACTATTTAATCAGAGACAGTATTTTATATATATTAATACCAGGGCTTATCGCTT
>JAYUQO010000243.1:0-7732 GCA_043756765.1 Bdellovibrio sp.
CACGTATGGAATCGGACGTTTTACCGATTCATATTTATCTTGAAAATAATTACCAAAAAGCCCAAGAAACTGTATCAAGAATTTTACAAAATAATTCACAAAGACAAAGTTTACAATCTGATGGAGAGTTAAAAGCCTTTGAAAGTCTGAAAGATTGGCCACATAAAGATTTTGTTTTTGTATCATCAACAGAATTTCATCGCGGAATTATTGGTCTTATCGCTACAAAATTAGCTTCAGAGTTTCAAGTGCCAGCATTTGTTGGCTCTGAAAATTCTGAAGGTATGATTGTTGGCAGTTGTCGTTTACCATCAGGGCATGATTCTAGCTTAGTCAGCGCCTTGGCGGCTGCAGAAAATTTTTTAAACCGTTTTGGTGGTCATTCTGCCGCTGCGGGATTTGAACTGCATTCTGGCCAAAAAGAAAACTTTCAAGCTGCATTACTGAATTATTATAAAGAATTAAAAAACACTCCACATGAAAGCGTTATTGATTTTGACGTCATTGCAGAGGTTGGTGAAATCAATTCACAGCTGATGAAGTGGTATGATCACATTGGCCCTTACGGTGTTGGTTTTAATGTTCCAATTATTCGACTAAATAGTTTAGTTTTAGAGCAAGCTAAAGTTTTAAAAGGTGGACACTACAAACTGCACTTTAGCAGTAATGATAAAAATAACGATAAGGGCAATGAAGCAACACTTGAAGGATTACTTTTTTCACCAAATGATCAACAAAAACAAAAAATTCAAAATGGTCAAGTTTATGATATTTTAGGTGAACTGCAGTGGAATTATTTTAGAAATAAACAATCCATTCAGCTTTTAGTAAAGGATCTTAAAAATGTCGAAACCTAAATCGATTGTTTTATTATCGGCAGGTCTTGATTCCACAGTGAATTTATATATGGCGCAAAATGACACTGAAGTTATTCAAACGCTGACTTTTAATTACGGACAAAAAGCGGCTAGCAAGGAAATTGAAAAAGCAAAAGACTTATCTGACCATCTTAAAATTAATCACTTAGTTATTGATTTGCCTTGGTTTAAAAATCTTGGATCATCAGCTTTGACATCGGATCAATTGAAAATTCCCACGGGTAAGCAAGTTGTCATTGATCACTTAGAAACTTCAAAAAAAACGGCACAATCGGTTTGGGTGCCTAATCGCAATGGAGTGTTCTTAAACATCGCTGCAGCTGTTGCTGAAGGCTTAAAAGCCCAAGTTGTGGTTCCAGGATTTAATTTAGAAGAAGCGATGACTTTTCCTGATAACAGTTATGAATTTATTCGTGCGACCAGAAAGACTTTCGCCTTTTCAACGCAAAATCATGTTGATGTTCAGTGCTATACAGTTAGTCTGACAAAAAATGAAATCGTAAATAAAGCCAAAACTCTTTTAGTCCCTTTTGATAAAATATGGCCCTGTTATTTTGACAATGATAGATGGTGCGGGGAATGTGAATCATGTCAGCGTGCAAAACGGGCCTTCAAAGCTAATCATGTTGATGTCTTAGGACATTTCGCAAAATAACTATACGTTGCTATAAAAGGTGATTATGAAAAATTTATTTGTACCTAAAAGCCATAAACAATTTAAAGCTGTTAAACTTTATAATGGTTCACAATTAAAACCACTTTTTTCTTACGAAAACTTTAAGATCAGTGAAGATTCAATTATTTCGTGGATCGCCCCTTGCAATGTGCAAATTGAACACATGGTCGATTTTGAAGACAAAATTGAAAATTCAAAAATCGCAGGGGACTCGATGCTGCATTTTATTATTGAAGTATTTCCAGCGAATTTGTATTTTGGCGTAAGTCTTCAAAGAATTTTAACTGCACTGGCTAAAGACTTAATTGTAAAAATGACACCACTGGATGATTTACATATCACAAGAGATGGCGATGATCTGTATATTATGCAGGGTAAAAAAACTGGCAAGCTATCAATTTCTATAGCCACAGCATCGGCGATTGCTACGCACATTCATTTTGCATTGAACGTCACAAATAGCGGTACGCCTGTCGCAACAGCGTGTTTAACCGATTTAAAAATTAATCCTGAGAAATTTTCCACGGCTTTAATGAAAGTTTTTGTTAAAGAATATAAATCAATAGTTTTTGCGACTAAAAAAGTAAAACCATTATAGCTGTTACTTAAATAACTAGTCTTGTCTGTCCCATTGGTATTCGAAATATCCACCCCAATATGTGCCATCGGTACAAAGGTTTGGATTTATACACTGATCACGTCTGACTTCAACACCAGTGGCAGTTGTTCTATTTAATTTATGCGTGTAGCCCAATGAATATTGATTTTTAACATTGTCAACGTGTGTTGCTTCCGCAGTCATTTTACCTTTTGCTGAAACTTTTTTTACGACTCCTAAAGTCCAGACAGTATTTGAATTTTGATAAATTGGATTGTTGTTGAAAATGGATTGATTGAAAAACACCTTAAGATCTTTTTCTTGATTGGTATAAACTAGGCCGTAGTTAAGACGATTTTCTGGTTTTTGATCATAATCAATATGAACTAAAGTCCCTGTGAGAAGAAGATTTTCGGTCATCTTCTTAGAAATGATCACCATAGATCCTGTTCGATTTTTTTGTGTATCATTACCTTGGTACTCGCGGTTGCCAAATCCTGTCGTAAAAGCTGTTAATACGACAGAATCAAGACCTTGAATCAGTTCTGATCCCATTTGAAATTGAATAGCATAAGCACCACGGATGCGTGATAGACCATTTAAATCACCGATTTCACGCAGAGGCATTTCAGAATTATATGTGCCTGTATTTAAGGTTTGTTTACCAATGACAGTCACAAACGGAATATCTACATTTTTTGTATTGTTTTTGTTGATATCAATAATAATTTTAGCATCTCTGAAAAAACCATTCCAATCCATAGGTTTTACAATTTTGTTTTCTTCAACTTTAATAAGACGATCAAAAGCAAGTCTGACTTGGGCCTTTATGCGTTCTGTAACGTGTGTTTCAATTAATATTCTGGGGCCTTCAAATTCAAGTCCTTCTTTTTTGTAGCTATGGCCATAGTATGCACTTTCGAATTCTATGGCAGTGATTTCAGTGCTAGATAAACCGATATTTTGTAATCTATTTTTAACATTCAAAGTATCATTAATGTCTTTGTGCAACTGCGGAGATATCTCTTGATTAAATGTATTCGAAATAGAATCGTCTTTGGCATAGGCCAAGAATGAAAGAAATAATAAGCTGATAAAAGTGGTTTTAGACACAGATAGTGTTCTTGCGACATCTATGCCTTACTGATTTTGATATAGCGTATTTCAGACGGCTTCATCGTCTAGAAACTATACAAAGTGACGTTACAGCGATATCACAGCGACATCACAGCGACGACGTATCCTATTAATTTCTCATCGAAAATACGTATTTAGGGTATCGGTCACATTTTTAATGGCAATTCTGTAACGTGACCGATACCCCTAAAGAGGGAAAAAGATCAGGCAACGAAGAAAAATAGATCTGTAGTAAAGTTAAAAATAGGCTTTAAAAAAACGGAATTCGGATGTGGAATAAAATAAGCTATGTAAACACTAACGAATACAAAGTAAACCGATCAGTGATCACATTACGATAAATCTTCTTTGCCTTCGACAGGTTGGGTTTTCATTGTGTTGTAAGCATGGTTGCAAAGAAGGCTGGCAATGCGGCGATATTCGCTTAATAAATCAAGATGAATAGAGCTTGTGTTAATTGATTCGCGTAATCCACGATTTAGTCGTGTGATGTGATTTTCTCTGAAAGAAATTTCAATTTTTGCTAGTTCGCGCTTCAATTGAATGGCATTTTCGCACATGCTTGGATTGTTGTAGGCGTTAATTCCCATTGACGCAACTTTAACAACTTGGGCGTGCATTTTTTGAATCTCGTCCCAACCTTCAGCTGAAAATTCTAGTTTTAAAGCATGTTTTTTAATAGCCAGCGTACGAATGTTAATATCGATCGAATCAGCTGCGCGTTCTAGATCACTAATAAACATAATCATGCTCATCACGTGTTGATGGACATTTGTTGATCCGCTATTAGCTTGTTTTAGTAAAAACATTTTTGTTTCACGATATAGAAAATCGACTTGGTTATCACGATCTTTTATCGATTGAATCAGTATTGGATCTTCCTGTTCAAACAAAACCACAGAATCCCGCAGCATACTGACAACGATGTCAGCTGTGCGCATAATTTCACGTTGTGCGTACGACACAGCCAGTGCCGAATTTTCATAATTATTCATTGCTAAATAGTCTGCACCAAATTCGTCTACAGAACTTTTAGGAAACATTTTTTCTATGAAAACGGCCCCTTTATTTATAAATGGAAAAAATAAAATTGCTGAACCCACGTTAAAGAAAAAGTGGGCATTAGCAATAAGGCGCGATGATGTCGATTGAAACTGAGACACAAAATCAATAAAATATTTAGTGAGTGGATAAAAGATAATAACACTTATAGCTTTATAAAAGAAATGCGCCCATGCGACTTGTTTGCCAATATAATTACTGCCAGCAGCGGCAAACAAAGCAGTTGAAGTGGTTCCGATGTTGGCTCCGTAAACCCAAAGAACGGCATCATGAGTTGATATTACGCCAGCGGCACAAAGACTCATGGCGATACCGATTGTTACAGCGCTACTGTGAACAAATGCACAAAAAATCATGGCTGCAAAAAAAGAGTAGGCCGAATTATCGCGAAGTGTATTAAAAAAATCTGATAAGATATCTAATTTAGAAAAGAATAATGAACTTGATGAAATCATATTCAAGCCCAAGAAAAGCATCGCAAAACCCATGATGACTGTTGAAACATTTTTAAGTGTGGGTTTGTTTGAAACAAAAAAACCAGTAAAACCTAAAATAAATAAAGGCAGGGCATAGGTTGAAAGATCAAAAGAAATCAATTGCACAGTCAGTGTTGATCCAATAGCTGTACCGATAATAACGCCCATGACTTGTGGTAATTGAATAACTCGGGCTGTACCAAGTCCCACTAGCATACTGGTCACAGCACCAGAACTTTGTAGAATTGTTGTTAATCCAACGCCCACCACAATAGAAAGAAACTGCGACTTTGCAAGTTGGTTCATCAGAGATGTTATCTTAGAAGCCATTAATCTTTCTAAAGATTGCGAAGCCATAGTGCTGCCGTAAAGAAAGAATGAGATCCCAGCAAGCAATAAAATAAACTGACTATTATGCGTATCGATCATATAACTACATCATGACAAGGAATGTGCTGAATGGCAACAATTGATGAAAATCTAAAGACCGAATACACAAAAGTTGTAGCACTTGCTTTGTATAGTCCAGAACGAAATCAGTTTTTAATCTTCAGAAGAAATAGACATCAGTCTGGTGCTGGCAAATGGGAATTTCCCGGTGGAAAAATCGAAGCCAATGAAAATTTAATTCAGGCCCTTGCACGAGAAATTCAAGAAGAGTTGGATCTTAAGCTAGTCGAAGAAATGCTTATTTTCGTAGGTGAAAACAAACATAATTATGCCACTAAAAAAATACACATTTTTTTGTATCGTTACAGCCTTAATCAACCGGTCTTTAAATTAGTTGATCACGACGAATCGGCATGGATAGATCAAAATAACTATAACCAATACGATATATCAGATGCTGATTTGCCGTTTTTGGCTCAAATTTTTAACTGATTTTTTGGCATTAGTCTTTTAAAAAATAACTTTTTTCAGATTCATTAGGAATTCTGCAGCTGTCAGTTTTTCCGAACACGCGATATCGATTTTTAGCCACTAAATCATAAACAGCATCAGCTATGAATAAAGGAAATATTTGAAGTAATATTGACAGATATTTATAAAACCCGCCTAAATCATTCAGTATTTTTAAAATGGCTTTGGATTTTTTATAAGTGCTGCCTTCAGTCAGATAAACGACACTGTCTAGACCTAGGTCGAACTGCTTTAAATGTTTTTTTGCTGACGCTGATTGAAGTGTCGATAAGTATAAAAAGTGCGGTTTGAATTTTTTCATAATCCAATTAGCAAACCTATTACAAATAACACAATCACCATCAAAAAATATTATTCTTTGCATAGTCATCATGTTACACTGTATTTAATAAAATGAAATGCTTTGTTTGGCCTTTATTACACGTAAACTTATTTCCTCTGACGACAAAACCGTTAAATGTTTTCGAGCCTCAGTATTTAAAAATGATTTATGATTCAATTGAAACAAAAACACCGATTGCTTTAGCTTACCGACCTGAAAATGGAGACACCTACCGAACAGTAGCGGGCTACGGTCATCCACAAATTATTGATTCACGTCCTAATAATACACTTTTGGTTTTTTTGGCAGGTCACGGCAAAGCAAGACTTCCTATTGTCAATCCAACGAACGATAGCGAATACATTGTCACTGAAGTTCTGCCAATTGATGAAGATCTTGTTTTAGATGATTTATTGAAATCAAAATATATGAAACTCAGTCAGCTTTTGGTTCAGTGGGTGCAAAGACATATTCCTGAACCGCAGCAGCGTGATATTTTTATTAAAAGCCTCAGCGGTCCGCAAGAAATTATTGGAGCTTTCGCAGCCTATTTAATTAAAGATTATGATTTGCAATACGAAATGATGGAGATTTTTTCTTTAAATGATCAAATTAATTATTTGTATCGTCTTTTTGAATCAAATGAACTGACGACCTAGCCAGTGATGTAGATTCAATAAATCGGCTCCATAATAAGTGCGCTATCAAAAGATGTGATAACTTTAAAGCAAGCGGGCTTAAGCTAACTAAAGTAATTAACCCAACAAACACAGCCGTTAAAATTTCTATCGCAAAACGAATATTGTCTTTGGAATAAAAATAAAAAATGAAATAAGACATAATTGATAAAGCTAAAATAGGGTGCAAAATACGCAGCCGAATAAACGGATGGGAATGAATTTGAAAATCACTGACAATGCCTTGCCATAGTGACTGCGCAGGAAACAGTGTCGTTGAAAGTGCTGCGATCGCACCAGTCACTGAAACAACAATAAACAAAATAAGCATTTTATTTGGTGAGAAAGTGGTTTTCATATCTGAGCATTTATAAAGCAAATAACAAACAGCCGTTAATAAAAAACTATTCAGCTGATGAAGAATCATAAACAATAACCTTAAAAAAGAATCATTTACACTGACCAGTTCTAGTTTAACTAGCAAGGCGCCTATGAGGGCCTCAGAGATAGTCAGCAACAAAACACCGTAAAGTAATTTTTTAAAATGCGGCGTTGTCGAATTTTTAAATTTTAAAAATAAATACAAAACAAAAAATCCGTAAGTTCCGCTCATTAGTCTGTGAAAGTATTCAACAATCGTTTTAGTTTCTTTAAAATCAGGGATAATTTTGCCAGCACAAAGTGGCCAGTGATCGCCACAACCATCACCTGAATGAGATATGCGAACCCAAGCACCCCATAAGATAACTAATAAAGTGTAAATCCAAAGAATTAAAAATAAATTCTTTCTATTTTTATCCATTATTTTCCTTGTGGTCTTTAAAAATATAATAGGCTTTAGCATAATCTTTTTTAGAATGTTTTATAAGATCATAAATATAATGTGTATAAAATTTAAAACTGGTCATATGATGCTTTCGCATAAAACGTCCACGATTTCTTTGGTACAAATGATAAGTATAAAAGCGATCTTTGTGACATGTTT
>JAYUQO010000244.1:0-2888 GCA_043756765.1 Bdellovibrio sp.
CCGGCTTTTTTATTTCGGAATTTGGCTAAGTTTTTTTCACGTTCTGCTTGTTCCATGCCGCCGTGAATACATGTAAAATCAATTTCATTTTTTTGAAGATGATCTGATACACGTTGTGCCCGAACTTGGGTGCGAACAAAAATAATGCATTTAGCTTCAGGTTTCTCTTTAATAAAATTCACTAACAAATGACGTTTTTCATCCATACCCACATTAACTACTGAATGAGTGATATTTTTATTGACCATTCTTTCAGGTGAAACCTGAATTCTTAAAGCTGTTGATTTAATTTGCGAATAGGCTAATTTTTTAATTTTAGGATTTATAGTTGCAGAAAAAAACAAAGTTTGATGATGTTGCTTTAATTTTTTTTTCACACTTTCAATATCATCAATAAAACCTAAATCAAGCATGTGATCGGCTTCATCTAATACAAGCACGCTGACTTTGCTGATATCAAGATGTTCTTGGCTGATTAAATCAAACATCCGCCCAGGTGTTGCAATCAAAACATCAATACCACCGGCTAATTGATCAATTTGTGGATCTTGCTCGACTCCGCCGTAGATAGCATAACATGAAACCTTAGTATGATTAGTTAGTTTAGCAAACACCATCCCGATTTGCTGAACTAATTCTCGTGTCGGCGCTAACACTAAACATTTAACACCATTACTGCGTTTACTGGTTTTATATTGATGGATATGATTAATGATCGGTATAGCAAAAGCAGCTGTTTTACCACTGCCCGTCTGAGCAATCGCTAAAACATCTTCACCGTTCATAATCGCGGGTATAGCTTTATACTGAATATCAGTTGTCCTGAAATATCCATTCTTGATCAAATTGTCTTTGATTTCTTCAGCTATAGCAAATTTATCGAATTTCATAGCCTATCTTGTAAATCTTAATCCCTAAAGGTGCAACAAGAGGCTCTTGAAAGACCCTTTGAATGCCTTGCAAACCAGTAATTTTTTTACGTTTTCCAGATTTGCATCCGTAGACCATTAAAAACCACAAAAATTCGTACTCCTAAAGACTAATTAGGGTTAAGGTTCACGCCTATGAATACATTTCCAGAATTTGGTTTACTGCCGTCATTAATTAAAACTCTTAAAGCTAAACGTATATTTACGCCAACTGAAATTCAGCAGTTTGCTATACCTTTGATGATGTCTGGGCAGTCTGTCGTCGGAGTTTCTGAAACTGGAAGTGGTAAAACATTAACTTACGCATTACCTGTACTACATTTATTAAAAACTTTGGAAGACGACGGTAACCCTGTTACTGAAAGTGGCCAGCCCCGCGCAGTTATATTAGTGCCAACGCGTGATTTAGGTGAACAAGTTTCAAAAGTTTTTAAAGAGTATACCCATGACACCCGTTTGCGCGTACGTCCTGCACTGGGTGGAATGGCTTTTGAACAGGCCCGCAGAAATGTCGGTAGCCCTTTTGAAATATTACTAGCAACGCCAGGTCGTTTGATTCAGTTAATTGAAAAAAAATTAGTGAATTTCAAAGATGTTAAACTATTAATTTTTGATGAGGCCGATCAAATGCTGGATCAAGGATTTTTATCTGATTCACAAATCATTGTTAAAATTTGCCCTGATGACACGCCACTAGCCTTATTTTCAGCAACAGTTTCACAAAACGTGCAAAGTTTAATGAATAGTTTATTTTCACACGCTGAAGTCATCAGAACGAGCGGCAGTGGTAAAGTCGTAAAAACTCTGACGACAAAAAATGAAACAGTCATCGATGGTCTACGCTGGCCTATTTTTGAAAAATACCTGAAGCAAAAGGTCGCTGGTGGAACTCTTATTTTTACAAACACCCGTGATCAATGTGACAAGATAGCTGTTGAAATGATTGAAAAAGGCTATCCATGTCTTGTTTACCGCGGTGAAATGGATAAAAGTGAACGTCGTGCGAATCTTAAAAAGTTTCGTTCTGGTGAAATCGATCTAATGGTTTCAACTGATCTAGCTGCACGAGGCCTAGATTTAGAACACGTAGGACGTGTCATTAACTATCATCTACCACAACAGATGGAAAACTACCTACACCGCGCAGGACGTACTGCGCGTGCCGGTCGTAAGGGTCTTGTCATTAATATGGTCACAGAGCGTGATTTGATTCTAGTATCGAAACTAGAAGGCAAGCACCAAACACCTAAGGAATTAAAAACAAGATTTTTAGATAGTTCGGGGAAAAGGCTGCACGTACCCAAAGAAATGCGCAAACCACCAAGAGTTAAAAAATCAGTGGCAGCTGCTGCTGCAGGTAAAAAACCTATCAGAAAATCACCAAAACCAAAATTTAAGCCTAAGCCGTATAATCCACAAAAATAATACAAACTAAATATCTTAAATAGATTTTAGTAGCGGCATTACTGGACGCCCACGGAAATTTGTGGACGTTGCTGAATTTTGCGACGTCCCTATTGTCCCTGATCATGAAAATACTTGGTATCGAATGTGCTTCAACAATATTTATCAAGACAGCTAAAAAATAAAATACACGCATGCAAGTGCGAAGGAGTTGATATGAATACTGTGCCGAATACACCAGATACAAATCCTGTCAAAAAAGATAACATTGCAGCAGACCCGTCTGTACCACAGGTTAACCCAAGTTTTAAGCCAGCTGACCCAGTTAAAAAAACAGATTCTCCGAATGTTGAACCCTCAACTTATCCTGACGTAGAACCAGATCGTGATCATGAAAGAAAATATGGATACGAAAATGAGTACAACACCGTCTAAATAGTACGGTTAATAAAATTGAACCTACTAAGAGTTCGAGTGAATAATTTTAGCCAATCAATAAACTGAATTTGAATATTCATCTTTAAGGTTAAGATTTCTTACTTGAACTCTTTTTTT
>JAYUQO010000245.1:0-22151 GCA_043756765.1 Bdellovibrio sp.
AGTTTTAAAGACAACGCGCTTTTCGTATACTGAAGCTGTTGCTGCTTCAAAAGGAAAAGTGTCTGGCGTTCTTTTGCAGGGACTTGATTTTGATCAAATCGAAGGCGTTTTAAATATTCAAAAGCGTCTTATTTCTGGCGATTATCACTTAGGCCAAAATGAAATTGCAATCGGCCAGGGTTTAGCGAGAAAGTTTAGTTTAAAAGTTGCTGATGAAATCTATTTGGCCGTTTTATTGCCGACACCTTTTGAAGGCGATTCTTTTAAACGCCAAGCTCAAGTTTTTAAGATTAAGGCGATTATTGATTTTGGTAAAAATGATTGGAATGAAAGATTAGTCTTAACAACATTAAAAAATCTACAAGCGTTGACTCAGATTGGTGAACGCTACACAGGATTATTTGTTAAAATAAATGATTCACAACAAGCCCGGGAATTTAGTGCCGAATTAGCAGATCATTTAGGCCCGCAATACGCAGTCATGAACTGGTATGATGTTAATAAAAATTTATTTGAAGCGGTCAAAATCGAAAGTGTTGTGATCTTTTTTGTTGTGTTTTTAATTGTGATTGTTGCGGCCTTTAATATTTCAAGTACGCTTTACGTTTTGATTCGACAAAGATACCGTGATATTGCCGTTCTTAAAGCATTGGGTGCATCGGCCAAAAATATTCAAAATCTTTTTGTGCTTCAAGGCGTGTGGATTGCCACGGTCGGAAGTCTTTTAGGATTTATTTTAGGATTTATTCTTTCGCGTGGATTTATGTATTTACAATTAATTTCACCGGTTGTTTCGGGGTCAGTGTACAAAATTGACCGCATCGATGTGCAAATGAGTTTTATTGATTTATTAATTATATTTGGCACAACATTAACAACGTGCTTGATAGCGACTTATTCACCAGCCCGCAAGGGAAGTTTACTGACAGTTGTTGAAGGCTTAAGAAGGGATTAACTATGATGGAAAATAATTATTTACTTAAAGGCGAAAGACTTTCAAAAATATTTAATACGGGCGGGCAGGATGTGAAAGTTTTAGATTCAGTCAGTCTTGAAATTAAAAAAGGCGATGCCGTTTGTTTTTTAGGTTCATCAGGCGCGGGGAAATCAACTTTATTGCAAATTTTAGGAACTTTGGATCACCCAACTCAAGGCGAAGTCTATTTTGAAGGCGAATCTTTGACGCGAATGTCCGATCAAAACTTAGCCAGCTTTAGGAGCGAAAAAATGGGCTTTGTTTTTCAATTCCATCATTTGATCCATGAATTAACAGCTTTGGAGAATGTCTTTTTGCCTGCGCTTTTAGCTGATCAAAACAAAGAAGAAGCCACTGAAAAAGCTGGGCAATTATTATCACATTTAGGTTTAGCTGATCGACTTCATCATTACCCGAATCAACTGAGTGGTGGCGAATTACAACGTGTGTCTATAGCCCGAGCACTAGTTAGAAATCCGCGCATTTTATTGGCAGATGAACCAACTGGTAACCTTGATTCCGAGAATTCTCGGAAGATTCAAGAACTTTTCTTTGAGTTGCATAAACAACTCGGATTGACTTTGGTTGTCGTAACTCATGATTTACAATTTGCAGAGCGTTTTTCAAAAATTTATCGAATGAAAGATGGCTGTTTGACATCAAACTAAAGTCTAGCTAGCCTTACTCAGTGTTGAATAACCTACTAAAAAATCTTGTCTATTTCTGTATCTTGAGTTCACCTCTTCAAAGCCATTTTATATGGGCTGCACCAAATGCAAAACCAGCTAAACAAGCCGCTCAGAAAATTGTTAAATCGATCGAAGTTGTTGGTCTTAAAAAAATCGAAAAAGATGCAGTGCTTGTAAAAATCAGTTCGCAAGTTGGTCAGCCATTTAAAAGCGAAAATGCTTCTACAGATATTCAAAATTTATTCGCGATGAATTTTTTCGTTCAAATCGAAGTCCTTAAAGAAAACTTAAATACAAACGAAATTAAATTGATTTATAAAATAACTGAAAAACCAGTGATTAACGAGATCGTCTTTGAAGGTCATTCAGAAGTTAAAACCGATGAACTTGAAACGCAGTCAGGTTTGAAAACTTACGAAGTGATTAATTACACCAAAATTCAACAGGGTGTGGATAAACTTTTAAAGTTCTATGAAGAAAAAGGTTTTTACTTAGTTAAAATCGAACCAATCATTGAAGATGTTGTTAAAAACGAATCTGTTAGAGTTAAATACGTCATCACCGAAAATGATAAAGTAAAAGTTAAAAAAATCACTTTACTGGGAAATAAAATTTTAAAAGACAGTCAAATTAAAGATAAAATTTTTACAAAAGAAGCTGGTTTTTTTTCCGCTATGAGCAGTTCAGGGTCTTTCAAACAAGAAGCTTTTGATCAAGATCTTCAGGTCATGAAATATATCTATTGGAATGAAGGCTTTTTACAGGTTAAAATTGACCGTCCTCTTGTCACAGTCACACCTGATAAAAAATCAATTTATATCACTTATCATATTGATGAAGGTGACCAATATTCAGTTGGTGATATTGATTTTGCAGGAGATTTACTATTTCCTAAATCAGAATTGATGGAAGCTGTTAAAATCAAAGACAACGGTCTTTTTTCAGTTGAAGTCATGCGAAAAGATATCACGGATTTGCAAGCGAAATACGGCGATTTAGGCTATGCTTTTGCTAATGTGATTCCACGTTATAATTTTCGTGACTCTGATAAAAAAGTCGATCTGGTGTTTGAATTTGAAAAAGGAAGCAAAGTTTATTTCGGAGATATTTCAGTCACAGGAAACACAAAAACCAGAGATAAAGTTTTACGTCGTGAATTAAAAATTGAAGAAGGCGAACTTTATAATGAAACCCGCAAACGCCAATCTCTAGAAAATATTCAACGCCTTGGTTTTTTTGAAGAAGTGAATTTTAAAACTAGCACACCACCAGAAAAACCTGATCAATTAAATATTGAAATTGTCGTTAAAGAACGTAACACCGGACAAATTCAATTAACGGCGGCTTATGGTAATTCACAGGGGTTTAGTTTAGGTGGATCAATCCAGCAAAATAACTTCAGAGGCTTAGGACAGTCTCTTGAAGCCAGAATCGACGCGGCCAAATTCAGACAAGATTATAAATTAAGTTTAACAGACCCTTATTTTTACGACACTAAATGGTCTTCAGGTTTTGATTTATTTTATTTAGAAAACAAACAAAGAATTAACTATGACATTCGTAAATCAGGTGGAAACATTCGGTTTGGTCATCCTGTATATGGTGATTACACACGTGCATATCTTCGTTATCGTTTAGATAAAACTGATTTATTTGCTAATGAAAACACAGATCCGTTGATTTACCCACTAGACACAGCAAATGGCGTAACTTCAGCATTACAATCAACATTAGAATACGACACAAGAAACGATCGGTTTTCGCCATCTAAAGGGATTTACACTGATATCAGTTATGAACGAACTGGTTTTGGCGGAGATCTTCGTTACCAAGAATTTTCTGGACGCTTTCGTTTTTTCTATAATTTGTTTTGGGATGTGGTTTGGAGAAATAATTTATCTTACTCAAATATTCAGCCTCTTGAAAGCGATGGATCTGTACCATTTTCTGAAACCTATCAATTAGGTGGACCATATACATTACGTGGATTTGGGACTTCATCGATCGGTAAAAGAGCGTTCTCACAACAGCGTTTTGATGCTATAGGTACAGTAGGTTCTCCGTTTCATAATCCGAATGCAACAGCAGAGCAGAAAAGACGCTTAGCGAATTTGATTGTCGGCGGAACGAAGCAAGTCTTGTTCCAAACGGAATTACAATTTCCTTTAATTAAAGAAGCTGGTTTAACGGGTGTTACTTTTTATGATTTAGGACAAGCTGAAGATGAAATCACGTCGTCGAAATTCTTAAGCGATTTTGGTATTGGTTTTAGATGGCAATCACCATTAGGATTATTAAGATTTGAATGGGGTTGGCCAATGCAAACAGATGATTTCAATGATAACTCAGTGAATTTTGAGTTTTCGATTGGACCACCGTTTTAGTTATAAAATTTTGCTTAATAGAATTTGAAGTATAAATATTAAAACAATTAAAGGAGTTTTAAATGAAAAACACGACATTAACAAAAATGATTTTTACAGCGGTCTTGGCATTAACGCTAAATGCGCATGCTGAATTTAAAATGGCCTATGTTGACATCCAAAAAGCCATTCAAACATCTAAAGCTGGTAAAAAAGCTAAAACAGATATGACTAAAGATGCTGAAAAGAAAAATAAAGAACTTGAAAAGAAAAAAGCTGACATTGAAAAAATACGCGAAGACATCGAAAAGAAACGTTCAGTTTTATCTGAAGAAGCTTTCGCTAAAAAAGCTCAAGAATTACAAGAAGAAATGTCTAAATTCAATCAAACAGCGGGTAAAGCTCAATCTGATTTAGCAAAAAAAGAAGCTGACTTATTGGCTCCGATCGTAGAAAAAATGAAAAAAGTCATTGAAAGAATTGCTAAAGAAAAAGGTTTAACTTTGGTGATTCAATCTAATCAAAACGCGCAAATCGTACTTTACGCTGCATCCGAAGCTGATTTAACTGAAGATGTGATTAAAGCTTTTGATAAAGAAAAATAGTTTTTATGAAAATTCATCCGACGAGTATTATATCAACGAATGTAGTTATAGAAGATGATGTTGAAATTGGTCCTTACTGCAATATCCAGGGTACAGTTAAAATTGGCCGTGGAACTTTTATTGAAGGGCACGCGACGATCGGATCTAAATATGGTATCGTTGAAATAGGCAAAAATAATCGGATTTCACCGGGGGCTGTCATTGGCGGCCCACCGCAAGACATCAGTTATAAATCTGAACCTACAAAGTTAATAATTGGCGACAATAATGTTATTCGTGAATTTACATCTTTCAACTTAGCGACATCAAAAGGCGATGGAGCTACTGAAATAGGAAACAACTGTTATTTCATGGCTTATTCCCATGTTGGACATGATTGTAAAATTGGAAACAATGTTATTGTGGCAAATAATTCTCATTTTGGTGGTCATTGCGAAGTTGAAGATAATGTTGTCATCGGCGGAGTCTGCGCATTTAATCAATTTTCAAAAATTGGTCGTTACTCATTCGTCGCTGGTTCTAGTATTGTGAACAAAGATATACTTCCATTTTCAAGAGCTCAGGGAAATTATGCAGTTGTCAGAGCCACAAATAAAGTGGGTCTTCTTCGCAAAGGTTTTTCAAAAGAAGAAGTCGCCAACGTTCACAAAGCTATTCGAATTATTATTATGGGTAAAGGCACTGTCGAAGAATCTTTAGCTAGAATTCAAAGTGAATGTCAGTTGTCAGAAAATATTAATGCCTTAATTTATTTCATAAAATCATCTAAACGTGGAATCGCTATTCACCGCGGACCAGTGGGTTCTGCAAACCAGGACGAATAAATATGAAAAAATTAAGAGGCGCTGTTGTTGGAGTTGGATATTTAGGTCGATTTCATGCTCAGAAAGTTCAGGCCTCTCCGTCCGCTGATTTAGTCGGAGTATACGACTTTCATAAACCTCAGGCCGAAAAAATTGCTGCTGAATTGTCAGTTAAAGTATTTCAAGATCTAGATGATGTTGTAAAAAATGTTGATTTTGTGACTATTGCTGCTGCTACTCAGGCCCATTATGATTTAGCTCTTCATTTTTTGAAAAATAAAATTCCAACTTTAGTAGAAAAACCAATTGCAGCTACTAGTGCGCAGGGTTTTGAATTATCAAATTTAGCAGTAAAGAATAATGTAGTTTTTTCGGTCGGTCATATCGAAAGATTTAATCCTGCTTACCAAATTGTTCGTGATTCTGCTGATCAAACAACTTATTTTGAAATCAATCGCTTAGCGCCATTTCGAATACGCGGGGCTGATGTCAGTGTATTACATGACTTGATGATACATGATTTAGATTTAATTAATTTTATTTTTAAATCTGAAGTCATTAATTTTGAAGTTCAAGGATCACAGTTTATTCAACCCACAATAGATGATGCATCAGTTAGACTGATATTAAAATCTGGTTTACAAGTCACAATTAATAATTCACGAGTTCACCCAGTGATTTCAAGAAACTACCGTGCTATTCAAAAAAATAGATCCATTTATTTAAATACAGCAACACTTGAAGGCGAAATTTTAACGAGTATGAAAGATGACCCATACTATGTCATCACACCTTTTAAAGCTGAAAAGGTTGATGCTCTTCAACTAGAAATTAATCACTTTATTGATGTTGTTTCTGGTCAAAAAACAGTGGCGATCACTGGTGAAGAGGCAAGCACGGCCTTGAAGTTGATAGAAACAATCATTGAGAAAATTAATCATCAAAAGAAAAATCATTGATGGTCGAAAAAACATCACAAGATAAAAAACCAAAAATTATGATTGTAGCCGCAGAAGCTTCAAGTGCTCAGTATGCATTGCAAATCATGCAGTATTGGAAAAGTGCAAAATTTGAAGCTGATATTTTTGGTGTCGGTACAAAGGCCATGGAAGACTTAGGTATGCGCCGTATTGGTTGTTCTGAAGATATGGCCGTCGTTGGTTTAGTCGAAGTTTTAAAGCATTACGGTGAATTGAAAAAAACTTTTCATCAACTAGTTGATGAAGCTTTGATACAGAAACCAGATTTCGTTTTACTTCTAGATTATCCTGATTTTAATTTACGTCTAGCTGAAACACTAAAGAAAAAGATAGGACACACTGCGATTAAAATTTTTTATTATATATCACCACAAATATGGGCATGGCGAAAAAGTCGTGTTCATCAAATCAAAAAATACTGTGATAAAGTTTTTGTGATCCTGCCTTTTGAAAAAGATTTTTATGATCAATATCAAGTTCCTAATGAATTTGTTGGACATCCATTACTAGATGAACTTAAAGACGAATACTTTGATTCAGATCTTAAAAAACGTAGCCGTCAAAAATATGGCATAAGTGCAACAGAAAAAGTGCTGGCACTAATGCCCGGATCAAGAAAAGGTGAAATAGAACGTAATTTCCCCACACAAATTGAAACCGCGCGAATTCTTTTTAAAAAGCATCCTCATATTCGAATAGCTGTTTTTGTTGCGCCAACTTTATCCAAAGGAATCATTCAACAATATTGTGATAATGTTAATTTCCCTTTTACTTTTATTCAAGACGAACCCAATAAGATGATTGCAATGGCAGATTATGTGTTAGTCGCATCAGGCACTGCCACGTTGATGGTGGGCTTACAGTTAAAACCTATGGTCATTATGTATAAACTCAATCAATTCACAGGACTTTTAGCAAAATTATTAGTTCGCGGGGTTAAGTATTTTGGTTTAGTGAATTTGATTCTAAATAAAGAAGCCGTCCCTGAAAGATTTCAAGCTGATGCTAACCCCGAGAATCTAGCGAAGTTGATCAGTCAAATGATCACACAACCTGAATATGAAAAACAAATTATTCAAGATTTATCAAAACTTAAGAAATCATTGGGTGAAGCAGGTGCTACACGAAAAGTTGCAGAAGCTTTAATGAAGTCTTGTCAAAAGGACTTATCATGAGTTCATTCAATCCTTATACCCTATTCATGCATCTACGGAATAAATATTACGACTCTGCAGAAAGCTCTTGTGTAGATATTCAGACACCGGTTATTTCAGTCGGTAATTTAACAACCGGTGGATCAGGTAAAACACCTTTTATTATGTATTTAATACAGCTACTAAATACTAGAAATTCAAAACTGAATATTCTTGTTGTGTCTAAAAGTTATAAGGCAAAGTTAAAAAAGCCACAAGAAGTTATCGTACATTCACTTGAATCAGTTTTCTTGTATGGTGATGAACCGTGTTTGATTAAAAAAAAATGTCCTGATGTGAATGTATGGTCAGGACCTAATAAATCAGAAACGGCATTTACGGCAGTACAGTATTATAAATCTAAAAATATTAAAATTGATTTAGTTTTAGTTGATGATGGTTTTTCACATCGAAAATTAAAACGAAATTTAGATATAGTTCTTTTGGACACTACACAAAGTTTAAAACATTATCAAATTTTACCTTTCGGCCATTTGCGTGAAGGTTTTAGTTCTTTAGCTCGTGCGCAACTGATTGTTTTAACTAAAGTTAATCAAGCTAGTCCCGAAATTTTAAATTTCTTAAAGCAAAAAATTAAAAGCTTGAGCCTAAACAGTATTGAAAGTGATTTAAAAACTGATTTTGATCAAAAGCTTTCTGAAAATACAAAAGCTTTTGTATTTTCAGGCATAGCTAATCCAGAATCTTTTGAAAAAAGTTTAACTGATCATAAAATTCAGATTACAGAACATATGAAATTTCCTGATCATATGATTTACACAGACCATAATCAAAATGAAATTTATCAACGATTTTTAGCATCTAAAGCTGAAGTAGTCTGCACAACAGCAAAAGATTTAATTAAAATAAATCACTCTGACTTATTAAAAAATATTAAAGTTCTTGAAGCCATGATAAAAATCTCAACTAGTGAGGAAGTCAAAATTTATGAGACAATCCGCACGCTGGTTTAGTTATACTGTTGCTTTTATTTTTAGACTCTGTCCTAAAATTATTAAAAATAGAGCTATTGAAGTATTAGCTTTTATTTGGGTAGATATTTTTAAAATTAGAAAATTTACTGTATATTCAAATATTGACAAAGCTTTGCCAGGTATAACGGATCAACAAAAAATTAGTATCTATAAAAAAAGTATCAAATCACTATCAAGAAGTTTTTTTGAAGTTCTAGAAATTCCTTATTTGACTGATGAGTGGATCAATCGAAATGTTATTTTTCATGGACTCGAAAATATTGATACTCGAAAAGCAACACTGTTTTTGACATTACATATGGGAAGTGGTGATTTAGGTGCTGCCGTCATTAGTCACAAATTGATGCCTATAAGTTTAATTAGTAAAAGATTTCACAATTTATTTATGGATGAGTTTTGGTTTTCTTTAAGGGGGCGATCTAAAATAGAATTTATAAATGCTCATGGCAACCAAAATGCGTTTGAGATTTTAAAAGCATTGAAAAAAAATCATGGTGTTATTTTTGTTTTAGATCAATTTATGGGTAAACCTTACGGCGTTGAAACATATTTCTTCAGTCATAAAACAGGAACAGCCTATGGTCTAGCTTTGTTCGCGGCTAAAACTGAAAAACCTGTGATTCCACTTTATACCTACTGGGGTGATGACCAGAAGATGCATATTGTATTTAAACCAGCTATTGATTTATCTGAATTTCAGAATGACAATTCAGAGGGTAAGTATCAGCAAATGACCCAGAAATTTAATTCTACTATCGAAGATATAATCAGGTCTCAACCTGAACAGTGGATGTGGGTCCATAAACGTTGGAAGGACTTTGAATGAAAAAGTTTATTTTTATTTTATTCTTAGTCAGTTGTTCTTCTAAGTATCTAAAATATGAAAAAGAAAAACAGCTTATTAAAAATGAAGAATTTGAAAGAAAAGTTGAAATTATTAGTGTCGATTCAGTAGTGTCTTCACCAGTTGTAGAAGCTACAAAAGAACTGCCAGTTGAACAAAAAAAAGCGCCTCTCGTTAAAGCTAAAGTCACAAAAAAAGTAGTGACGCCGAAAAAAACACAGAAGCGCCAACCAGACGTTGAAGACCGTGTTGGCTTCGCAGACGGGCAACGCCGTCCTATTAAAGATCCATTTTCAGTAGGTGAAAAAGTAATTCATGAAATGAGTTACTTTTCGGCTAGGGCGGGACTTTTAACAATGGAAGTTAAACCGATGGCTCAGGTCAACCAAAGGCTATCATACCACTTTTTTATTGGTTTAAAATCGAGCGGAATGTTTTCTAATTTTTATTCTGTTGATGATCAAGTGAACACTTTTTTAGATTATGAAGAATTAGTGCCGCATGTGTTGAAGATTAGCATTAAAGAATCTGGTAAACTGGCTCAATCTCAGTCTTATTTTGATTTTGAAACTAATAAAGCTAGTTTTTGGGAAAAAAAGTATACTGAAAAAAGTGGAGAAGAAGAAAGAAAATTTTCATGGGACATTTTACCCTATTCACAAAATGCTTTTAGCGGACTGTATTACATGAGAATTTTCGATTGGAAAGTTGGTAAAGAAATAGCTTTTCAAGTGGCTGAAGATAAAAAGAACATTGTTTTTAAAGGAACTGCCATTGCTGAAGAAACACTTGAAACAGAAGCGGGCGATTTTAAAACTATAAAAATTAAAGCGAGCATTCTCTCCCGCGGAGCACTGACGCAAACAGGGGACGTTTTTCTTTGGATCACTAATGATGATCGAAAATATATCGTACGTATTGAAGCCAAAATTAAAATCGGAACTATAGTTTCTGAAGTGATTGAAATAAAACAAGGGCAAATAAACAAGTCAAATTAACAGGTAAAATTAACAAATTAAATTCTAAACTAGAGGTTTCGTGATAAAAAAAACTCAGGTTGTCATTCAAACGGCATTTATTGGTGATGTTTTTTTATCAATTCTTTTCTTTAATCATTTAAGAAAAATTTATCCAGATGATCATATCATTCTAGTTTGCAAAAAAGGTGTTGCTGATTTCTTTCTTCAAGACGGTTTGGTTAATCAACTTGTTGAAATCGAAAAAGGCAACAGGCAAAGCTATAAAACAGCTCTAAATCATATCAACCGCCAACATGTGGTACAAAATGTTTTCTGTCTGCATAAATCATTAAGAAGCGCTTTGTTTAGTTTCAAGATTAAAGCTGAAAACAGATTTGGCTTTAAAGTGGGTATTGGTTCATTATTTTTTTCAAAAAGTGTGACGTATCCTAAAGCATGGCCTGATCCGATAAGACAACTTTCATTATTACAATTAGTTGATGCCGAATTAGACCAATTATTAAAATCTAAAGATTGGACTTATCTGAATCAAATGAATCAAGCGATTCCAGATCAGTTTCAACTTAAAAACAAAGCACAGACAACACCTAAAATCAAAAGCAAGAAAGTTGCGATTTTCCCTGGATCTGTGTGGGCCACGAAGAAATGGACTGAAGAAGGTTTTTCTAAAGTCGCCAAATACTTATGTGATCAAAGCTACAAGGTTTTTTTAATGGGCGGAGCTGATGAACGCGACATTGCTGAGAGAATTCATCAAATAGAGCCTAGAACTCAGATTATAGCAGGACAAAAACAAATAACTGAATCTATTGAAATTTTAAAGTCATGTGATTTTATTGTGGGTAACGATAGCTCAAGTTCGCACATGGCAGCCAGTGTAGGTACACCAGTTTTATCTTTGTTTGGGCCAACTACTTTGGATTTAGGTTTTAGACCTTGGATTAACAACAGCGCTGTAGTTGAAAACATTAGCCTTGACTGCAGGCCCTGTGGAAAGCACGGACACAAAAAATGTCCGTTAGGCCATCACAAATGTATGAAAGATATTTCTGCAGACACAGTTATAGCTGCTATCAAAAATCAGTTTGAATAATCTTTGACAATAATTCCATACTTTCTAATTTTTCTAAGCAATGTATTTTTTGGAATATTGGCTTGGGCGACAGTTTGATTAATTTTACCTTTGTTCGCTTTCAAAGCGCTGATGATAAAATCTTTTTCGGCCTGCTCTTTGAATATTTCAAAATCTAAATCACCGTTTGAATCGACCATCGATGGTAGCCCAGGGTTTGATTGTTGATTTAGCTGTTGATTTGACAGTGGCATCGCCTGCTTAATATTCTCAGGAAGACTAATTGTTGTCATCAAACCGGTTGATTCAACGATGAAAGCTCTTTCAATAATGTTTTCAAGCTCGCGAATATTACCTGGCCATTTGTATTTTTTCATAAGATCCAAACAATCAGGTGCAATTGAATGAATGATTTTTCCGTGGCTTTTAGAAAATTTTTCCAAAAATCTGTGGGCTAGTTCTCCAATGTCATCCGGTCTTTCACGTAAAGGTGGCAAGAAAATTGGCATGACATTCAAACGATAAAAAAGATCTTCGCGAAATTCTTGTTCTTCCATCATTTTTTCAAGATTTCTGTTAGTAGCTGCGATAATTCGAGCGCTGGTTTTAACCTCACGATTACTTCCGACCGGAGTAAATTTCTTCTCTTGCAGGGCACGCAGTAGTTTCACTTGCATTTCTGGTTTCAACTCACCAATTTCATCCAAAAATAAAGTCCCGTTATTAGCTAATTGAAACTTTCCGATTTTTCGCTCGATAGCTCCTGTGAAGGCGCCTTTTTCATGACCAAAAAGTTCGCTCTCCATCAGGTTTTCTGGGATAGCTCCGCAGTTGATCGCCACAAACGATCCAGATTTTTTAGGTGAATTGAAATGAATAGCTTTAGCAACTAGTTCTTTACCAGTTCCGTTTTCACCACGGATTAACACAGTGGTTTCAACTTTTGAAAGTTTATAAATTAGATTAAAAACTTCTTTCATCTTACTATTTTGGCCAACAATTTCGCTTTCGATATCGTCATCAAATATAGGATTAGACCCGGTTAAATCAGATATCATTGAACGAGCTTCAATACTTTTTTTAACGATGCCGGATAATTTTTCTGGGCTAACTGGTTTTTCGACATAATCATAAGCCCCTTCTTTGATTGCGATCACAGCGTCATTTAAATTACTATGCGCCGTCATAATCACCACAAAAGTTTTTGGATCATGTTCTTTGATTTGTTTAAGGGCCTCCAGGCCGTCCACTTCAGGCATTTTAACATCCATAAGAATTAAATCCCATGATGATTCTTTCACTTTCTGAATAGCTTCTAATCCGTTAGTGGCTTCTGAGATTTCAAATTCCACATCGGAAACTGATGTTTTAAGAATACTGGCCACTGATTTTCTAAGCTCGCTTTCATCATCCACAATCAAAGTTTTTAATTTCATCTTTTTCTCCATTTAGTTTATATCCTGTGTCGATTCAATCGGAAGTCTGACATAAAAAATTGTACCTTGTCCCATTACAGATTTTAAATGAATATTTCCGCCATGTAATTCAATAAAATATTTAACAAGATACAAGCCTAGGCCTGTGCCTTTTGTTTTTTGGTCTTGTGTTTTTCCACGAACAAATTTTTTCCAGATATGAATTTGATCTTCCTGGGAAATGCCTTCACCTGAATCTTGAATTTCAATTAAAACCTCAGTATCTGTTTCTGTGGTCTTAATATGAATTTTACCGTTGGGCGAAGTGTATTTAATTGCATTTTCAATTAAATTTTGAAAAACCTCTGTCATTAAAGTCACATCAAATTCAATCAGAAAAATAGGTTCTAACTTAAGATCAACAGAAATATTTTTAGTTTCGGCAATTGGAGTTAATCTTTCAACAACATTTTCAATCACTGAATTAATATCAGCTGTTTCTTTTAGAATTTTAAAATCTCGGGATTCTACTCTTAACACTTTTAAAATAGATTGAATGTAGCGGTTCAGTTCTTCAGAATAACTTTTCAGATTAACAAAATCTTCTGTTAATTCAGTGGGTATATTTTTTTGTACTTCCAGCCGATCTAATACGGCCTGAATTTTAGCGATGGGTGTTTTTAAATCATGACTAATAAGACTTACAAAATTATTTTTAAGTTGTTCAAGCTCTGCCAAATAGCGCTGTTCTTGCTGTAAGGCCTCATGAGCACGTTCAATCATCATTACATGATAACCGATATATAAAATCCAAATTAGTAGCAACAAGACAAGCGGACTGACTAAAGGAATCCAAACTGAAAATGTATCAAAAGCCCATAAAGAAAAAGTACTCCACAGAGCTGCGATCCAAACAAAAATAAAAGCTGAAACAGTTTGAGGAAAATGAGTAATGGCAAAGACCGCTAATAGCATTAACGAAAAAAGCAAAGTACTATTTAATAGTAAAGGCCCTTTTTTAATAAACTGATTTGATATCACATTGTCTGTGATTTGCGCCCACAATTCATGTTTGTTCATAAAGCCCAATGGTGTAGGAACTTGAAATTGATTTGATTTATCAACACCGATAAAAATAATTTTACCAGCAAGGGCTGTTTCAGGAATTTCATCATTCATCAATTGTGATAAAGTATACCGTTTAAAAAGATCAAGGCCTTTGTAGTTAATAACAGCTAGTGAATCGCGCCCTTGACGTGAATCAGTCCCAGTCATTTTATGAGCTAGATCTTCAAGTAGGCTATTGGTGACAGGAAGTCTTCGGATAACACCATCTTCATCGCGTAAAAGTTCAACATGACCAATATTTGATTTATCAGCTTTTGTCGCAAACGGAAGCGACATTTTATCAAGCTGGCCTGAATTTGTAGCCCAAAAAACTTTATCATTTTTGAAAACCATATCTTCAGCTTGAGACAAATTAATTCGACCTAGGTTTTCACCGAAATACAAAGTCACGCCAACACTTTTAGGATTTTGTTTTAAAATTTTATGAAGTACTTGATACCACAGTTTTTGATCCCAGAAAAAACCATCGTTGAACTGTTGAAATTCGTTCATTGCAATCAACGATTCAGTTTCGCGGTCGTAACCTTGCGAAAAATCCTGTGGGCTGGCCGTGATCAAAACCACTTCTTCAGTGACTTTTTGAGAGCCACGTATTTTAAAGCGAGAATCATAAAAATCAACTTCATCGAATTTCAGTAAAACGATCGATATTAACCAACATAAAACAGCGCGAGTCCAAAAACCTTTTTTTGTTAGGCTCCATTTGAGCCATGAGCTCACCTTAAAAATCAGCTGACTTATATTTCTTTTCACGCAATGCAAAATTAACCTATTTCAGCTCGAGTTTCAATCATGAGTATTGATATAGTAGATCAAATGACAGAACAGGCAAAAAACGACCTATGAAGTGGATAAGAACAGTTGATCAATCACTACCGCATTTAGAATCTTCAGTGATTACCATTGGTAATTTTGATGGTTTGCATCTAGGACATCAAAAATTGATGTCAGAGCTTAAGAGCTGTTCAAAACGCATTAATGTGCCATCTATAGTCTGTACTTTTAAGCCTCACCCGAGGACATTATTAAATCCACAGGCGCCGACCCACCGATTATTTGATTATAACGATCAAGCCGAATGCTTAGAGGTTCTTGGAATTGATTATTTAATTGAGGAAAAATTTACTCAAGATTTTTCGTTGATGAAAGCTGACGAATTCATGGATTTGTATATCATGAGGCATTTTAAACCCAAACATATCGTTGTGGGCTATGATTTCTCGTTTGGTCACAACCGATCGGGGAATATTGATTTCTTGCAAGAATACTGTGCAAAGAAAAACATTGGCTTAACAGTGGTACCAGCTTTTGAAATTCAAAATCAAGTTGTGTCGTCAACAGCAATAAGACAGTTTTTAGAAAAAGGAGATATTGAATCGGCGCAAGTTTTATTGGGCCGATTATACTATGTCAGGGGACCGGTTCGGGTTGGTTTTAAACGAGGTCGTCAAATCGGGGTGCCCACAGCGAATATCAGTCCTGACATTGATTTTTCGCCGCGGCTTGGCGTTTATTTTTCAAAAGTTTACTTGAAAGATCAAGTGCACTATTCAATTACAAATATTGGGTATAATCCAACTTTTGAAAACGAAAGAAAATATTTAAAAGTAGAAACACATATTTTTAATTTTGATCAAGAAATTTATGGTGAACAAATTAAAGTTGAACTTCACCATTTTCACCGCGATGAAATGAAGTTCGACGGCATTGAATCATTAAAGAAGCAGATACATAGCGATGTGCAATCGGGAAAACTTTTCTTCGACTGCAAGCAGAGTGAGAAAAAAGCATGAAAATATATCGTTCAAAAAACTTACACGGTGATACTTTAGCTGAATGTTTAAAAAAAAGTGTTCTGAACACAAATTTTATAGAAATCAATTTCGAAGATATTACAACGGAAGATTTGTTTAAAAATAATTTTGATATTATTGAAATGGATGAACAATCTAAAAGTGATTATATTGATCAGGCCACGCAATTAGATTGGGAAGTGAGTGCGCTTAAAGCTTTCGATGTTATTTTTAGAAAACATAATCATTACAAACCTTACAATTTGGGTTCTATTGCGTTAAAAAGTTTTATCGAAACAAAAGGCTTGGAAATTGATTCAACAAAAAGTGCTGTGCTCGTTGGTGAGTATTCGTTTTTAGTTATTTACAGCTTAGCTTTATCACAATTGGGCTTTAAGAAAATCTACATTGTTTCACCTGATAATTTATTTTTTGAAGAAAAACTAACAGCGACTCAAAAAATTCTATTCGATGTTAAAATTCAGCAGATATCTTACGATGAAATGGCCAACACGCCCGAAACTTCAAGTGTATTGATTGTTGATTTTAAATTAGCAAATCATCCTGAAATGGTTGAAATTTTGACTTATTTTAATTTTTTGGCACAACGGTCCTTGTTTTTGGATTTAAATCACTTTTTTGATCCCACTTTATTCGAAGAAGCTGAGAAAGCAGACTTGAGAGTCATTTCCTCACTGGAGTTTCATCAGTATCGCTACGAATACGCTAAAAATATTTTAAATAACCTGAATAATTCAACCAAAGTCTAGTTACAAAAAACGTCACTCGCTGTAGCATATACCAGTATGTCAAAGCTAGGCGAAATTTTAATAAAACAAGGTTTAATCAGACCCGACCAATTACAAGCGGCTTTGCAGGAATCCGTCAAATCAAAAGTCAAATTAGGTTCGATTATTATCAGTTCAGGTATGTTGAAAGACAGCCAAATCTTGCGTGCCCTTGAAAAACAATACGGAATCCCTGGTGTTGATTTAACACAAGTTGAAATCGACCCTTCAGCCACAACATTAGTGGGGCGAGATTTTTGTGAAAAACATGCAATCATTCCTGTTTCTAAAGCAGGAACAACTTTAGTTGTGGCTTTTTCTGATCCGTCAAATATTGATGTTCGAGATCAAATCAGATTTTTGACAAAGTGTAAAATTCAACCTGTTTTATCCACTGACTATGCAATTGCTAATGCAATCGAAAAAATTTACGGTACGTTTAACCAATCACAAAAAGATATTGTTGAAGAAGCAGGGGTAGATGATCTGGCAATCAGTAGTGCCAGCGTTGATGTTGGTGATGCCAATGCCAGTGATGCACCGATTGTGAAATTTGTGAATGGTGTGTTGATCGAAGCGATGCGTAGACGGGCCTCAGATATTCATTTTGAACCTTATGAAAAACGTGTTCGTGTCCGCTTTCGTGTTGATGGAGTATTAATTGACGCCGCAAATCCACCACTTGCTTCAGGGCCAGCGATTATGGCTCGTATTAAAATTATGTCAAAAATGGATATCGCAGAAAAAAGACGCCCGCAAGATGGTCGTTTGAAAATTAAATTAGCTAAAGAAAATAAAGAGATGGATTTTCGTGTAAGCTCAGTGCCAACGATGTGGGGCGAAAAAATTGTTATGCGTCTTTTAGATAAATCAAATCTTCAATTAGATATGACAAAATTGGGATTTGAAGAAGATGATTTAAAACTTTTTAAAGAATGCGTTAACATGCCTCAAGGCATGGTGTTGATTACTGGCCCAACAGGTTCAGGTAAAACAACAACTATTTATTCGGCATTAGCCGAATTAAATAAAACCGATGTGAATATTGCAACCGCAGAAGATCCTATTGAATTTAATTTAGATGGGATTAACCAGGTGCAAATGAATCCAGATATTGATCTTAATTTTAATACAGCTTTGAGAGCATTTCTTCGTCAAGATCCTGATGTGATCATGGTGGGTGAGATTCGCGACTTAGAAACAGCAGAAATTTCATTTAAAGCCGCGTCAACTGGCCATTTAGTTGTTAGTACGTTACATACAAATGATGCGCCTTCAACGATTGTGCGACTAACTGAAATGGGTGTGGCTCCTTACTTAATCACTTCAACAGTAAACTTAATTGTAGCGCAGCGGCTTGTTGGTAAAATTTGTGAAGCGTGCAAAGAACGAGTGCAAGTTCCAGAAACAACTTTGATTAACATGGGCGTTGATAAAGCTGACATCCCGAATATGAATATTATGCGCGGTAAAGGTTGTGGTAACTGCAATAACACAGGAGTTCGTGGTCGTCTTGCGATTTATGAATTAATGCCGATCACCGAAAAAATTAAAGAAGCTATTTTAGAAGGAGCTTCAGCGCAAAAACTTAGAAAATTATGTAAAGATTTAGGTTTTAGAACATTAAGACGTAGCGGAATATTAAAGTTAGCGAGAGGCCAAACAACAATCGATGAAGTTCTGAGTTCATCAATGAGAGATAATGTATGATTAATGATATTTTAAATAAAATTAAATCAAAATCGGCCACTGAAGTTCAATTTCGATTAGGACATAGAACATTGATTAAAAACCAGAATGAATGGATTGAGCTAGACCAAGAAAACCTAAATCTGTCTGAATGGGAAGACCTAAAAGATTTATGTTTAGAAAACGCTGAAAAATTAACTTTAGAAACAAAAGGTTTTGTACGCGCTATATATCAAAACAAAGACCAACAATGGTCATTATCAATTTCAGAATACCGCGATTCCCACCGAGCTTATTTTTCATTAGTGCTTGATCTTGAAGTTGCACAATCCATTCAGTCGCCAGTGTTTTGGGATAAAGTTAAAGCAAAAAAAGGTTTGTATTTGTTTGTTGGTGAACAGCATCAAGGCAAAACGGCATTACTTAAAAATATACTATCAGAAATTAAAAAAGATTCTCCAAGATTAATGGCTGTTCATGGACATTCATCATCAATGGTCAGTTTAAACATGGATTCAGTCGTTTTTTTAAACGAAGATTCTCTCAATTGGGATTATCAACACCCAATATATGACGGCATTGATATTATAGTTGTGGATTTCAATGCTATAGCTAATTGGGAAAAATGGATTAAATTTGCCGAAGAAGGTCGCTGTGTTTTTGTGACACTGTCAGCTAGTTCAGTTGGAAATAGTTTAGATCAGATTATTACAAAAATTGGCAATTCAGTTCACTATTTGCGCCGATTTTATGAAGTTCTATCATTAGTTTGTTATCAAAAATTAACAGCTGGACATGAAAGCGGTCTTCATGAAATTTTAGTGATGCACGACAGTTTTAAAAAACTTTTATTAGAAAATGATTTTTCAAAACTAATGTTGCTAGCGGATAAAGAAATTTTACAAAAAAACTATCAATCTATCAACCAATCTATTATTCAGAACTTAGTACGTCGAAAAATTGATATTAAAACAGCATTTAAATCAACCCCGCATCCTGATGATTTAGATCAGCAACTGAAAAAAATGGGATTGTAAAAAATGGCAAGATTTCAATATCAAGCACGATCAATGAATGGCAAAATATCTAGTGGTATCATTGATGCTCGTGATGAAGTTGAAGCTAAAGTTAAATTGCGCGCTCGGCAATTAATGCCTATGACTTTAAAAGTAGCCATGGGGTCCACGACTTCGGGAGACAGTCTTTCAGCTTTGTTCGAACATAAAGTAAAATCTAAAGACCTACAAATATTTACACGCCAGTTTGCAACATTGATTAACGCTGGGATTCCGATTGTGGATTCTTTAAGAATTTTATCTGAATCGACTCCGGATAAAACTCTTAAAGAAGCTGTCTTGCAAATTAAAGCTTCGATTGAAACTGGTCGAAGACTATCTGATTCAATGATGGTGCATAAAAAAGTTTTTGATACATTATACTGCAATATGGTGAAAGCCGGCGAAGAAGCCGGTATTTTAGATACAATTTTGAATCGGCTATCAACATATGCTGAAAAAAATGAAAAAATAAAAAACCAAGTTAAAGGCGCACTGGTCATGCCAGCTGTCATTGTTGTTGCTGCCGTTGTAATTATCACAGCGATTATAGTTTTTATTATCCCTAAGTTTCAAGAACTTTACAAATCAAGCGGTAAGGGTTTACCTGCGATCACACAGATTCTAGTTGATGCCTCAGAATTAGTACGCAACAAGTGGTATTTACTGCTAGGTGGTGTGTTTGTTTTTTTCTACGCAATTATTTTTTATATCAACAGCGAAGAAGGCAAAAAAACATTTGATAAAATTATGATTAATTCACCAGTCTTCGGTGATGTGATTCAAAAATCAAGTGTAGCAAGACTTTCACGAACACTTTCAACGTTACTAAGTTCTGGCGTTAATATGCTTGAAGCGATTGATATCGCAGCCAATACAGCAGGCAATCATGTGATCGAATTGGCCTTAAAAAACTGTAAAGATGCAGTATCTGCTGGTAAGCCATTTCATTTGCCGCTGTCTCGACAAAAAGAAATTCCACAAATGGTTGCACAAATGGTGGCGATCGGGGAACAAACAGGTTCATTAGATTCTATGTTAGCAAAAATTGCTGATTTCTACGAAGATGAAGTTGAAAATGCAGTTCGTGCAATGACCTCTTTAATCGAGCCCTTTATGATGATCGTACTAGGTGGTATTATCGCATTTATTCTTGTGGCGATGTACATGCCGGTTTTCCAAATGGGAGACACAATTGGTTAGTGCAATTCAACAAGAAATTAAAATAGCAGATTTTAAACCCAGCCAGCTGTTAAGGAGTGTGTTGTTTATTTATTTTTTATTTATTCAAATCAGTCTTGTTTTGCAAGTACCATTTATTCAAATTGATTTTGCGATTAATTACTACTTTATTATTTTTCTAAGCAGTTCACATTATTTGTATAAATATTTAAATAAAAATTATGAAATGACTACATCAAGTTATATTGATTTAGCCATTTTGTTTTTATTTTTATATTTGCAACCATCACTCGTCAGTTATCATTTAGTTATACTACTAGTGTTTTTATTTTTAACATCTTTTCAAGTTTCGCAAAAATCAGCCTTGGTCTTGGCAGGCTTAAGTTCAATTGCGCTGTCGCTAATTAATCTAACAAGTTTAAAATGGGTCGGATCACAAAATATATTTTCATTAGCTTTATTTAATTTCTCATTTTTCGTCGTCACTGTGATTGCGCAAAGTTTTAAGAATCAATTTTCAGTTTTACAAGACGAAGTCTTCAGCACACAAAAACGAATCAGATCGCAAGAGGAATTGACTGAAATTTTAGTGCAAAAAATGCCATCAGGGCTTATTGCTTTAGACGGAAAACAAAATTTCGTCTTTCAAAATAAAATATTCACTGATGATTTGATGCTAGGTTTGAACGATATTCTTAAAATGCGCCAGCAGATTCAAAACCAAGGTTATTCTGAAATTCAATATTTCAATTCTAAAATGAATGAAAAAAAGATCTATGATATCCAAAATAATTCTTATTTTGATGAATATATCAATGAATCAGTGAATGTATTTATGGTTCGTGATATGACTGAGTATCGAAATCTTCAAGAACAGGTTAAGCAACGTGAAAAATTGGCTGCCATCGGGCAGTTGGCTGCAGGCATTGCTCATGAAATTAGAAACCCCCTAGCTGGTATTAGCGGAAGTATTCAGCTATTGTCGAATGAATCACAAAGTCCTGATGATTTAAAACTGATGAAGATCATTCTAAAGGAAATTGATCGATTGAATAATTTGATCACTGAATTTTTAGATTATTCAAAACCAGAAAAAAAACCAGATCAAAAAGTTGATCTCTCACTAGTTCTTGATGAAACTATACAGAATATTAAATTAAGTCGCAAAGGTCCTGAAAAACTTGAATTTAAAATTCAGTTATCAAGTGTTCATATTTTAGGTTACGCTGATAAATTAAAACAATGTTTTTTAAATATAATGATGAATGCCATTCAAGCTATGGTTGATGTTGAAAATCCAAAACTGACAGTTGAATTATCTACAGACAATCACCACGTCATTTGTAAAATTACTGATAACGGGCAGGGGATGTCAGAAGAAACCCGACAAAGAATATTTGAACCTTTTTTTACAACAAAATCAAAGGGTACAGGTTTAGGTTTGGCGATCACGCATAAAGTTTTAGAATCACACATGGCGGAAGTTATCGTTAATTCCGAAAAAAATAAAGGCACTGAATTTTTAATTAAATTTAAGAAAATTTAAAAGTTTTTAAAATAGACTAAGGGAGCATTTATGAAATCAAGAATACTGGTCGTCG
>JAYUQO010000246.1:0-7666 GCA_043756765.1 Bdellovibrio sp.
GTGCGTCCCGTTTTGTAATAAAAAATAGCCAGTTCTGGCAACACTGGAATATTCGTTACGGTATTAATCATCGATGGCATCCAGTACGAGCTGCGATTCACTAAACCACCCTTACATGTACTATTGCCGACAGCACTCATGTTATTTACATCGCTGGCGTAATTGGTCGAAGTGTTACCATAGAAAGTGTGATGATGGGCTGCACCTTTTAGATTTGGAAAAACAATTGGGTCATCTGTACTCATGTGACTGGGCTTACACACAATTCGAAATGCACCGCCTGTTGCTGGTGGTATTTCGGTTGTAGCTTTCACACGAATGGTATTATACCCGATTGCTGGTGTCATGTTAGGGTAAGTTTCGTTTGCACTGGCCACGCAAACTATAAGAAAAGTGATAACAGTTAGTTTTTTCATTTTTACATCCTTTAAATTGATTTTAATTCCCCTGGTTTATTAATTGTTTACTAAAATAAATAATTAATAAACAAAAAATAATTGCTTACTAATTTATTATAGACAGAACTGCTGGAATGGATCTGACGTGCTAAATATGCAATCGATCAGTTAATTAAATATCACTTCGAGACAGTATGTCCATCCTGAGACATACGCGAATTGCCGGGCAACGCATAGGTTACGCATATGACAGAAAATCCTAGACCAGTAATAAAAGTAACCTGTAAAACAGGTCTAATAGACAAGTCTTTTGTTTAGATTTTTACACTACCACTCAATTTTTTTCATACCTCTGTCGATAACAAAATACGAATTAATTTTTTAAAAAATTTCAATTAGAAGGACGGCTCTATGCTACGATCAGAATTGCGCTTTATAGTAATCGATGATTTTTCAACAATGCGAAAAATTGTCAGAAAAGTCATACTCGAGCTGGGCTTTGCAAATGTACAAGAAGCCGAAGATGGGCAAATCGCATGGGATCATTTACAAAAAGCTAAAGCCGAGGGCAAGCCCTATCACTTTATAGTTTCAGACTGGAACATGCCAAATATGCAAGGCATTGATCTTTTAAAATTATGTCGTACTGACGATGTCTATGCAAAAACCCCTTTTGTAATGGTAACTGCTGAAGGCGAACAGAAGCAAATTATCGAAGCTCTGAAATTAGGTTGTACAGACTATATCGTAAAACCCTACGCACCAAATGTAATTAAAGAAAAATTAGAAAAACTTTTCAGCAAACTTGAAATTCAAAACGCAGCCTAAACTTTTAATAAAGTAAAAGGTTAATTTAATAAAGGAATTGCTTATGTCAGCTGTTACTAAATTTATTCATAAAAACCCACTGCTGAATTCTGAAGTCATTCAAGTGTTTGTTGAAAGCGTTAAAAACACAATTTGCACAATGACCACATTGAGCATCACGACTGGTAAACCTTATGTTGATTCGCTTTTGCAAGTTCAAACAGAAATTGCTGGTGTTGTGGGAATAACTTCTGATGAAAATCGCGGATCCTTAATTCTGTCATTCTCAAAAGCTGCTATTTTAGAAATTCACA
This sequence comes from Bdellovibrio sp., assembly GCA_043756765.1. Taxonomy (GTDB): domain Bacteria; phylum Bdellovibrionota; class Bdellovibrionia; order Bdellovibrionales; family Bdellovibrionaceae; genus Pseudobdellovibrio. The sequence goes on from JAYUQO010000246.1 coordinate 1,520, forward strand.
ATGAAATGTTGGGCGAAGCAGAAACCGAATTGTCACAATCTGTCGGTGATGTGGTCGGCGAAATATCGAATATGATTTATGGAACCTCGAAATCAAAATTAAATACAATAGGTTATAACCTTCAGATGTCTATCCCTACGATTGTCAGAGGTAGTTTTGAACTTATACACAAATCAAAAAGTTTAACTATCATGATGCCGTTTACAATTAACGATCAACATAAATTTATGGTTGCTGTTTCTGTAGAATAATCTAACTAAACAAAGTGGGAAATACTTTGTTTAGTTACGCATGGTATTGATTTTAAATATAGAGCTGCTTCATCCAGCTTGTTAATGAGGCTATCGTGAACAATAGGAATATCATTCGTCAATTTATTGTATTGCCCATAATTTTATTCTTGGTGCTATTAGGTACTGGATCAGTAGGTATATTTTCAAATTTAAGATTAGCGGGAAAATTAGAATTGCTTAGCGAGGGCGCCCTTGGCCCGACATTAGTTTTTGCTGAAACACATGAGCACCTAGCAGAGCTACAGCGTCATCTTGAAAATTTGTTAGATACTAGACTTAAAACTGAAGCGAAAGAAAAGTCTATTAAATCTATCAAACAAAAGACTCGTAAAATTAGTAAACTGGTGACCGAGCAAGCAGGAAAAAGTCAAAACTATATTTTTTTTGATTATCTGAATAAATGGTTGATGAAGTGGGTCCTGGCTGAAAAAAGTATTACGGATCAAATCATTGATTCCGACGGTGTTCAAAATTTTGAAAACTTAAAGTTACTATCAGCCGAAGTTTCCGCACTAGGCGAAGAAATTGCAAACATCAACGATTTTATTCAGCTAGACGTAAAGACAAGTTTAGCAGATACAACCTCATTTTCAAATAAATCAATTATATTCTTATCTTCAACTCTTCTTTTAGGATTACTAGCATCAGTCTTCTCAAGTCTATTTGTGGTGAAAAAAGTTAAAGTCCTTGTTGAAGAAATTCAAAAAAATAAAAATAATATTGAAAATTTATTAAATAATTTAGCCCAGGGTTACTTTAGCTTCAATAGAGACGGAGTCATTCAAACTGGAGCTTCCAAAATTTGTGAATCTTATTACGGACAACAGGTTGAAAACAAAAAATTAATTAACGTCTTACCAATTGGCGAATACAAAAAATCTTTAATAGACGATTGGCTTCAGTTAGTTTTTGCAGGAGATTTAGATTTTGAAACGCTGAAAAGCTTAGGGCCCTGTGAATTCCTTAAAGATGAAAAACAATATGAATTGAATTATAGACCAATTTACAAAGGTAATAATGCTACCCAGTTGGAAAGCATTATTTGTATAACAGCAGATGTGACTAACGAAAGACTTTTGCGCGCTCAGGCGGCTGAAGAGTCTGCATTCGTAAAAATGCTAATCAAAGCTGTCAAAGATAAAAATGTTTTTAAAAATTGTATTCTAGAAATGCAGAGTATTGCTCAGCTAGCTTCAGTTGAAATAACGCAAAAAAGCCCAGACATAAAATCATTATTTCGATATTTGCACACATTGAAAGGTATTTCGGCAAGTCTCTATCTTTTGAAATACAGTCAAAAAGCACATGATATTGAAAGTAAATTTGCCGATGTTAGCAGCGGCAAATTAGCAATTCAAAACATACAATCAGAGCTAACTAATGATTTGTCTAACCTGGAAAAACTATTGGAACAGTTTTTTTCCCAAAATCGTGTTGTATTTGATAAAATTTTGGGTAATAGCGAAGAAAGTTCTAAGAAGGAAGTATCTAAGGATTCAATTCAGAATTTGTCACAAATGATTGTGCTATCTCATGGTAAAAAATCTAATCTACACAAATATATAGAAGATCATTTTATTTTGGAACCGATGCAAAATTTATTTTTACATTACAGCGATACAGTGGAGCAACTAGCTGAAAAATTAGATAAAAAAGTTAATTTTATAGTAGAAAAATCGGATATCTTAGTTGATGCCGATAAAATGTTATCACTAACTAGTTCATTCATTCACATGATCAGAAATGCAATAGATCATGGCATTGAAGATGAAGACGAACGCCTGCTTCATAATAAAAACCCAACAGCAGAAATAAGAATGAATTTTTCAAAAAAAGAAGAAAATAATATACATTTCTTAACTATCCAGCTTTCAGATGATGGCCGGGGAATTAATATCGAGAAAGTAAAGAAAAAATGCATTGCTTTAGGGCTTTATCAAGCCGAGGATTTTAAAAAAATGTCTAATCACGACATTTGCCAAATAATATTTCAGAATGGATTTTCGACAACTGATCAAGTCTCGGATACTTCAGGGCGTGGTATCGGGATGGATGCCATCTTGAATGAAGCACAGCGCCTGAATGGTAAAGCTTGGATTGAATCCGAAACAAATAAGGGAACCACACTTTACGTTAAGATTCCCTTATAGTTTATTTATTATTTAATCGAGTTGTAATCGAAATTACTCAATCGTAAGTATTTTTGCTTTTGAAGTTTTACTACTTCTTTCGATAAGGCCAATACTATTCACATTTTCGGCGACGGCATCCATAATTTCTTCAGAAGTTTCAAGAGTAGTTGGTTGCTTCTGCAAAACTCCATTAAAAACTTTTGTTAAGTATAGTTTTTTAGCCTGTAGTGCCGTCATACCAGCAAAGTCCTTAAAAATAGAATCTGCAGAATCAGTATCATATTGATAATTAATTAAGTTGATGGATTTGCCAGATGGCCAATCTGTTTTATTAACTAACAAAATTTGTGCAATTTCTTGTTTTGTAATCTTTGTAATTGGATTTTTTTCATTTACTACAACAACATATTCAGCTGCAAATACTTTAAAACCTAACGTGATTAAAATTAATATTATTTTTTTCATAATTACTCCTTAAATTACCAGCCCCATGCAACGGAAGCTGAAGTTATATATTCAGAACGGCTATTGTTTACATTTTCATACTGTAACTTAAATGCACTAGCATCACTTAGTTCGTATCTTACGCCCGAAGTATTGATGATGCGCGTTTCAGTCAGGCCAGAATAAATATCTGGCAAATCAGTTTGATTTATTTCATAGCGATAAAATGGAGTTAGTTTTTTATAGTGAAAGCTGACTTGGGCATAGTAAGCTGTTATGTTTACTTGAGTTTTAGTTAAATCTTCGTATTTATGAATTATTTTTAAGTACTCACCTAAGAAGTCGACTATTGGAGACCTATAAATAATATGATAGCCATAAATATTTTCTTTCATTTTATCAACTAGGGTTGTTGTTTCTTTAACGCGGTTACTATCCAAGGGGTCAGCTGCTTGGGTTGTGAAACTTCCTGCTGGCGCTTCGTCTATATTATAGGTTAGACCCAGTCTAATTGTATTCGATAAATCATAATAGCCGACCAAGCTAACTGATTTTGATTTATTTGCATCTGATGATGTTTGTGGCGGATCGTTTTTTAAACCCCGACCATTTCCAATGTGTAAAATATAACCCGCATTATTGCCGCCCAATTCACCATTTCCGATAAACTCAAGGCCAACGGTGTGCACCGGTAAAATGCCTCCGTCATCTTCGAATCTGAACATAAATGGCCTTGTAGCCGAATCATATAAGTAAGAGCCATGGTGATAGGTTTCATTCCAGTACCCCAAGGCCGTATGAAATCGACCGATACCGATTTGTAACCATTGATCTATTTTATATCTTAAGTATAAACGCTCAAGATCAGTAACAAGCTCGCCTTCTGAATTTTGTTCAAATACAAGTTCTACCAACGCATCTGTTTTTTTATCTAGTTTTTTTGTTAAGAAAAAATCTAAGCCGCCCAAAGCAAATTTGGAGGTCTCGTCAAGATTGCCATTTTTATCTAGATTACTTTGCTGTAAACTTGCATCAGCAAAGCCCCTAAGTACGATACCCTCTTCTTCGGCCGCCCATAGTGTTTGCACCATAAATAACATTGCTATACAAATTATCTTGCGCACAGTTTCCCCCGTTCATTTGTTTTTAATACTTCTACCTGAACAGACTAAAGAACTTTTTGTGCAAAATCTACAATTAAATATAAATAAAGTTTTGTAGCGCTGAAAATTCCGAATGAATTTGAAGATAGTCTTTCAGGCCGAGCAGAATTCGTATTTTAAGCTGTTAGAAAAATGAGCAATCTCAATTGTTTACTTTTCTGTTTAGAAAGCGACTGATCGTTTCAACTAAATCTTTTGTATTCAGAGGTTTCGTTAGATGTCCGTCGCAGCCAGCGGCTCGTGTTCGGGCTTTTTCTTCAGCCATAGCGTGGGCAGTCAGAGCGATAATTGGTTTTTTATACCCAGCTTCTCGCAAAGAGCGAGTCGCTTGGTAACCATCCATCAAAGGCATTTGAATATCCATAAGGATAATGTCGAAATTACCGTTAAGCGCCTGTCGAAAAGCCTCTAGACCGTTCTTCGCAGCCTCTACGACTGCACCATTATTTGTAAGCACGCGGTGAACTAAAAATTGATTATCGATAGAGTCATCAGCCACTAGAATTCGTACTCCATGAAGAGCTAGATTCTCGCTTTCTTCGATTTTAGCTTGTGTCTTAATTGCACTATTTCTTGTATGATTTTCCTGAGGTAAATCGGCAATAAAACTAATCGTGAAGATGGTGCCGCGACCTTCTTCAGGGTCATCAATAGTTACTTTTCCACCGAGAGCATTCGCAAGTCTTTGAGAAAGAACCAGTCCGAGCCCGGTTCCTCCGTATTTTCTGGTTGTCGTATTATCAGCTTGAGAAAAAGGTTGAAAAAGTCGCTCTTTCTGTTCGAGCGATACACCGACTCCGGTATCACGAATAGCAACTTTGAATTTGATGGTTTTGTCTTTTTCAGGGTGTGCAGTAACCTGAATTGTAATTCCGCCTTCATCCGTAAATTTAACGGCATTCCCAACTACGTTGATGAAAATTTGTCGAATCCTTGTTGGGTCGCTGCATATTCGGCTTGGGATATGCTCGCCCATGTATATTCTTAAATAGATACCTTTGGATCGCGCTCGCTCGCGAAAAAGATCAAGCACTTCATCAAGCAAATCAAAGAATGAAAAATCTATCTTTTCCATATCCAGTTTGCCTGATTCAACTTTTGCTAGATCTAGAATGTCATCAATAATTCTGGTAAGAGCTTTTCCATTACGAGAAATGGTATCCAAGAACTGATCGCGTTCCTTAACATCTAGATTACGATCTTTCAATAGATCTGTAAAACCAAGAATTGCTCCTAGTGGAGTTCGGATTTCATGTGACATGTTAGCAAGAAAAGATGATTTGGTTTGGTTTGCGCGTTCAGCTTCGATTTTGGCACGTTCAAGATCAAGTTTTTGAACGACTCTGTTGGTCACGTCGACTGCGTGATCGTAAACTCCATAAGGATTTCCTTCTACGTCTTTGATCTGAATATAAGTGAAGTCATAGTAATGATCTTCTAGTTCACCGTTGTCATTGACAATGCGAGCAAGTACTTCATCACCGACAAAGGGCACACCCGTTTTTAATACCTCAAGAAGAAGTTCAACAAACCCCTGGTCTTTAAACTCAGGACAAGCTTCAAGAAACGGCCTTCCGATTAACTGTCGGCCTGCGAATATTCGCTGGTACTCTGGGTTAACAATTTCAAAGGTTAGATCAAGACCTTTCCACATAGCGATGGCGGCTGGTGACTGCAGAACGATAGTTTGAAGCTTTAGTTTTTCAGAAGCAAGTTGCTCTCGGCTTTCTTCGATCAGTTTTTTATCCCTGACTTGGTCAGTGACGTCTTGATGAATAGCCAAAACGCCTTTGATTTTGCCGTCGGATTCTCTGAAAGGGTGATAACCAACATCAATAAACATATTTTTTAATAAGCCATTATCACCTGGAATATTAAGGGGTAACTCTTTACCCAGATAAGGCACTCCCGTTTTAAAAACAGCATCCAAATGATCAACAAATTCAGTGACCTCGCTTTTTTTAAATGCCTCTAGCACCTTTTTTCCATTGACGCTACGTCCGACTAACTTCTCGTACCAGGTCCAGCATGAGCACGCTGAGCGGCCGCCGACCGCGCTGCGACCGGACCACCTCTTCGCCGAGTCGCTCGTGCAGGAATCGGTGGTTGTAGAAG
>JAYUQO010000247.1:0-7646 GCA_043756765.1 Bdellovibrio sp.
CTTTACGCTAAACACTATGAAAACACCAGCAATCCTGATTTTCCTAAAATTTTTATTTCTGAATTAGAACTTGAAAAAATGTCTACTTATGTGCAAAAAACTTTATCTGAAGCTATCGATCAAATACCTGAACAAAAAAGTTCGACAGAAAATTTTATTTATAGCGGGCGCCCTTGGAAGTCAGATTATAAAACGTATTTAAAATTAGCTGAAGAAAGCGAATATGCCTCTTGGGTTTATGCATTTGGCTTTCGCCCGAATCATTTCACTGTCAGCATAAATCATCTAAAAAGTTTTAAAAACATCACTGAAGTTAATGATTTTATCAAGTCTTTCGGTCATAAGTTAAATGCCTCAGGTGGTGAAATCAAAGGGACTGCTGCTGAATTGTTAGAACAAAGTTCAACTTTAGCCAACGCCATTCCTGTTGAATTTTCAGATGGGTCACATGCGATTCCGGCTTGCTATTATGAATTTGCAAAAAGATACCCTGATCAGTCAGGAAAACTGTATCAAGGTTTTATTGCTAAATCAGCCGATAAAATTTTTGAAAGCACGAATAGATCGTAATGATGAAACAAAATACACTTACTTTTTTTATTTTGTTATTCAGTTTGAGCACTGCCATGGCTGACCAGTCTATCTACATTAAAAAAACTAAGGGTCAATCGGCGATCATTGAATCAGAAAAACCTTTAATTGAAGGTAAAAAATACCGAATCATCGAATTTGATCAGTCTACTACAACTGAAGCCGGTGATCCTAAAAACTCGATCACTTTAGGTGGGGATTTAGCAATTGCTAAAGCCAATCGTCTTCAGGAAAGTTTCTTCGCTGTGGAAGCCCGCTACGGCTGGATTGATGTAGATTATGAATATGGGCCAACATTTAAATTTGAAAGCTTAGATCAGGGCGGTGGCGCTAATACAAAGCTTTTCATAGGTGGTTACGGTGATTACCGTTTATATCAAGATGATTCTCATTTTGGATTAACAGGGCAAGCCCAGTACGGATATTTTAAAACCAATGATAATACCAAAACAAATATTTATAATTTAGGAGCAGGTGTTTTTTATTCGTGGTTTTTTCATAAAAAAACCTCGGCTTTTAGGACCGAGGCTTTGGCTGAATCTAAAACCATAGTTGCCTATAATCAGAAAACGCAGGCTTTAGGTTTCAATGGTAAAATATTTTTAGTTTTTTATTACTAGTTTTACCACGTTGGTTTATCTATTCAATAAAAACTACCAATTGATTTGATCGACAGTGTAACCCGCATCTTCAATAGCGCCTTTGTACATGCCTTTAATAAAATCCTTAGCTTGTTCAGGCTTCAATCCCAATTGATTAGCCGAACGATTTGTTAAATCTCTCATTTTATCTGCACCTGCTGCGTCTCCGTTTTTAAATGCATTCACTGCTGAAAGGGCATCACTAAACTGAACACCAAAAACTGTTTTAAATGTCTTATCCATATCGCCAGCTGTGATTTTACCACGTTCAGCGCCCATAACTGCCCACGAATTTAAAGCTGAAGCTACTGCAACTGCTTTAGATTGTGATAAACCGTATTGTTTAACTAATTTTTCTGCGCCAGCTTTGATTAAGCTTCTGTTGGCTTCTGAAGCGATTGCTTTTGAATTCACATCAGTTGCATTTTTCGCATTTTTATTATTGATGGCCTGCCCGTAATTTGAAGAGCCTGTGTCAGTATTATAGAGGATACCTGTGTCACCAAACCAATATGTTTTATTAGAAACGTTTTCCCAAAATAATCCTGTTGTTCCAACACCAATCGTTGTTCCACCGATATAACCAGCAAAATCATTTACACCAGCATTATATTGAAAACTTCCTAAATCATTGTAAACTTTTGCTTGCCCAGCACTGTCAAATTGGACGTACCATAAATCATCGGAACCGTAGCCTGAACGGTTATAATCTGGATCTGCAGTGACTGTAATACGCTTGTCAGTACTACGAGAAAACGTACATCCCGGAGTTGGTTTAGAACTTAAACAAACATCTCCGAAAACAGTTTCATAAGGATAGCTTATAACGCTGGATGGGCTAGTCACGCTGTCGCCACCGCCGCCACCGCCACCACAAGATGACATCACTGCCGCCATAACCATTAGAACCGATAATTTTACTGCTAATTCCTTCAATTTCATTTTTCCCCCTAATATATTAGTGTTTTTGTTATAATTTAAGATTTACTCTTAAAATTTTATCTCCACAAAAATAGTCCAAAGCGTACCCACCACTTTGCAATAAGGAGTCCTTCTTATTAGCTTCACCTAAATAAACTGGAGCCTCGTTGGCCCTGCATCCTTGCGGTGATTGAAAGTTTAATCGTGCTGGTGACACAATTTGTAACTGACTATTACCCTTTGCAAGAATCGGTACCAACATTTTGACACCAAGATTTAGCCCGCTTCCTTCAGTTGTAAAAAGTGCAGGCAACTTCGTTTTGCTATTTTTTTGAACAATAGTGATTGGGAATTGTAAATCAACTGTTAAGTCATCACCGATAAATGTGTATTTATTTAAACTTGTTTGCGCTGCTTTTTTTGTGACTAAATCATGATATTCAATTTCAGTATTAGTCATCATAAAGACACCAGCACTATTTACACCCTTGTAAGCCGATCTGATTCTTAAAGGAGAATCAAACACCGTCATTTGTGAACTCAACAACTGATCAATCATCGTTTGAGTTTCTGAACTGTAAACCGTCACACGTTGTTTTTGATGAGCATCTTGTGAAAACCAAAATGTACCGTTATGTTCTAATACACTCGAATTGAGATCCATGACTTTATCAACACGTGTATCTAAAAGATTTCGGTAATTTTGGCTTACACTCACTTGAGCTATCTTCTTTTCAGATAATAGTTTTGCTGATTGAACCAAACCCACCGAAAAATCATAGTTATATGATGGCTTAATTTCAGTTCCTAAGTTACGTGCGATCAACACTGGAACAATCCCCTGCTGAATTTGTTTAAAGGTTGGCTGGATAACATCCACAATTTTAGCTTTATTAGTCAGAGCTAATTCTTGCAGTTTGAAATTTTCATTCAAATAATAGTACCTGATACCCACTTCTAATGTTTTTTGTTTAGCGTTAATTTTTGTGTCCCATAAATCAGTGATATCAACTTGTGATGATGCTGAATAACCTTGATTGACCCAAGCTGGTCGTAATACTTGACCGACTTTCATCCAACTAAAATTTAATGGTATAATAGTACGGTCATCGTAAACTGAATACGTATTGATATATTTAAACTGTTCATCAAAAATAAAAAAATGAATTTTATAATCACCACGGCGCTGAAATCCATCAGCAGCAATATATTCAACTAAAGTCAAAATATATTCTGAACGCCCGTCATTGTTTATATCCATCCTAATACGATGTTGCGGTTGCGTTCTTTTCACATCGCCTGCAAATGGCACTGACTGAATGGATTCAACTTTATATTGGTTTTTATCACTACGAATAAGACCGATTTGAAATGATGTGGTTTCTTGTTTTAAAACGAAGTAATCTCGTTCTTCAATTTTTTGATCATAGATTTCATCAACTAAAAACCACTTCATACCCCGGGGGATGCTTCCGATAACTGGAATTTGAATGATATCTTCTGCCAATGTATCTTTTAAAAAATGACTGATAATTTCAGCCTTAACTGGAAACTTTTTCATTTTTTGTTGATTCAGAATAATTTCAGCGTCAAACAACAAATCACTAATCATTTGTGAACTTGATATTTTACCTTCATAAGGAACTTTAAGAGTCACCAATACTGACCTGTTTTCGCCCTGTTTCCAAACTGTGCCTTCGATGTCATTAACGAATTCAATTGATTCAACTGTTGGAAAAAGAGAGCTTTTAACTTGTGGATTAAGTGTAAGACTAAACTGATCAATAGAAACATCTTTCCAGTAATTTTTAAGTTCAAACTGAAATTGTAATGTGTCAGCTTGACGGTCCCATTTAATCACATGTGTTTCTTTGTTGGCTTTTAAAATTAAAGGTCGTGCTTGAATTTTCATGGCGCTTGTGAAATCAATTTGACCTGATAAAACATGTCTTTCGTAAGTTGTACTGGGTTGAATTGTTGTTTGTTTTCCCGTTAACGGGCCTACCACCACAGGTAATTGTTTTTGTGTTGGTCTTGATCCTAAAATAAGTCTTGGGTAAATATCTTTTTGCGGGATTCCTTCAGATAACATTTTTGCAATAACTCCTGCGACCAAGGGCGAAGCTTGCGATGTGCCTGACAGAATATCAACACCCACAAAACCCGGTAACCTAATTGAGCGGTAAGTCATAGGAATTGTCGAAATAATTGATGTGCCAGGGGCTGCGATATCCACACCATAACCGTAATTAGAAAAATGAGAAATCGATCCATCGGGTCTAGTTGCGGCAACACAAATAACACCTTCATACTGACATGGGCGTAGAAGTGCTGTTGTTGAATCATTCCCTGCTGCAGCTACAATAATAATACCTTTTTTTTGTGCGGCTGCGATAGCCTGTCTCATAATTTCTGAATCTTGTCCTTGAGGCCAACCAAGTGATAAGTTAATCACATCAGCACCGGCGTTGATTGCATAAATAATTCCACGAGCAATGCGGTCCGATAAATTAATCGATTCATTAAAATTACCACGTAGTGATTCATCAGGGCTTAAATCAATTTGTGGAACAGCAGAAATATCGCTTTCTAAACTAAATGGTTTGATCGGCTCATTCGGCCCGTTACTGATCACTTGAACCGGTATAATTTGCACATGATCAGTCACTGCTGCAATAAGACCGGCAACATGAGTTCCATGCCCGATGGGATCATTAAATTCTGGAGTTCCCACGATTTTAGTATCACCTAATTCTTTACCCAGAATGCTCCACCCTGAACAATCTGCAGGGTATTTATTTTTATTCAAATCATAGTCCGGAGAATTCACAGATAAATATTTATCAGTACAAACTTTTCTTTCTTCGTTTTTAAGACAGAGTTTAAATTTTTCTAAAACTTTACATTCTTCAATATTACGTGAAACTCTGTTCTTTAAAAAAGGATGGTTAGCGTCAATACCTGTATCTAATACTGCTACTTTAATCATTTTTAACGGAGTTACTTTTTTAGTTTGATATAAATTTATACCTATATCTTCATTGATCCGTGCCTGTAATTGATAAGTTTGTAGTGGATTTAAATCAAATAAAACAGTTTCGCCTTTGTTTTTAAATGCCCATGAATTTAAAATAAAATCACTGTATTGGTCCAAGCTTTGAGCTTGCACACTCAAATGAAAAAACAAAACTAGACTAGAAACTAAACTTCTTTTAATCATTGGAAGCTCCCTTGCGTGCGATCTAATTCAAGTGGACTAATCATCGATTTTTCAGCAATAATATTTAATAAACCGTTCGAATATGGATGTTTATTAGCTGGTTCACCAACAATATTACTAATATAAACACTTTGATCAGCGTCTTCATCACCGGTTCTAAAACCTGTGACTTCTAGGAAAAATAAATAGTTTTCTTTACCGATAGCATTTAATAGAACGTTGACCGGAATATTTTTTTCTAACTCATAGATTAATTCTGTCATCCATTTATTCTGTTGGCGTAAATTTCCTGAAGAAAAATCTCTTGATAGACGAATGATATTTTCAATCCAAGGCTCTAAACATTCGTAGTTTGAACCTTTAAGCCATTTGTAATTATACATTTGAGCTTTGTTGGCATTACAGCGGGCTAAATAGGCTTGTTGACCTTTTTTCAGATCACCATTACCCATTAACAAGATCATATTATTGTAGACAGCTTGGTCTTGAGCTCTGAATTTATTATCTTTACCCATTTCACTCATTTTTTGGAAAAATCGGCCTAAGAATCTGACTTTGTCTTTTTCGATATCTTTCACATCCGGATAAACCACAAATGATTTTATTTTTTCTAAAGCCGAAGGCAATAATGATAAATTCTCAGTGATTCTAAAAAAATCTACTTTTTCAACATTGTTAAAAGTGCCTTCAGGAATAATGTCGACTGATTCATATTCAGTCCCTTTTAGTTTATCTTGCGTGATTTTAATAATACGGTCTAAATCAGCTTTTTTAAGTGACCATCCACTCCAGATAGTTTGAATGACTGATACACTTGGTAATGCACCAATGCGGTCTTGTGATAATTCAGTATCTGTACGTATTGTGTGCCACTGCGCTTGACCAAATGGCATCTGTGATGGATTTTTTGAATCTTGAGACAACTTCGGTACAAAGTCGCCTTTGACTTTTTCTTTAATTAAACCATCTAAAATATTTAAGCCAAAACCTAAGTAGTCTTTACCAATCAATTCACCTTTTTTGTAAGTGACGATTTCAATTGGTTTATTATCAACAACTTGCCCGTGGTCTGTGCTGACTAGGTCAGATTTTTGAATTTTTAAATAATGTTCTTCATTCAATTTAGCTGAACGGTACCAAAGAATTTTAGCAGTCATTTCATTGGTTTTAATGTTATGGTCAATGGCAAACTGCTGTTTTCTAAAATTAGCGTACAGCTGATCTGTGCTGGATTGAAAAATAATCCCACGTAATGCCCCACTTAGTTTTTGAGTAAATTGTTTTTGTTCGTCGTAATTTTTCCTTTCTGGCGAGCCTTCTTCGACTTTTAGTTTTCCAGATTCAACTTGTTGAATAAAATCACTGTTAAATTGTAAAACAAAAGCATCTGTATGCAGGTCAGTTAAAGTTGTTTTATTTTTAATTTTAAGTAAATTAATAAAATAATTAAAATCAAATGTAAGACTTAATGCTTTTGAATTTTGGTTTCTGATATAAATTTGAAATCCCACGTCTGTGCGAATAATTTGTGTTTGTCTTAAAATGACTTTTTGTGTGCCTACAGAAATACTAAATGTGGGCACAGTAACGCCAGAAAAACCAATCAATGCATCTAAACCTGCATCATAACCCATTTGCCCAGCCACACCGACGGATTCTGTGATCGTGAAAACTTCACCCGTTTTAAGCGTTGAAACGAATTCAGATAATTTTCCATCTTTCAATGGTGAAGCTATTTTTTTAAGATGACTGGGTACTAATACTTCTTTCCAAGGAATAGCTTTTGTTTCTTTAATTGATGACAGCGGTCTAACATGGGTGAAATCCCGATTATAAGAAACTTGGCCACCTAAGTTCTGGCTGTATCCGTAAACATCATTAATAATTTTAAAAATTCCAAGACCTGCACTAATAGTCACGTTATCAACTAATTGCACGGCGGCTTGGCTTCCGTAGAAAGTTCCAGTTGTGACCATTCTTTGCGCTGAAAAATTAAGGCCGAACTGACGACCAACAGCTGAACCCACTGGTTTAAAACCATTTTCTGTAATAATAACGCCATCTAATTGCTGTGTCAGAATTTTAGATTTTGAGAGCTGCTGATTTAATAGATCTATAGCTGCACCTAATGCTGAAGATTGAGCTTTCACATTCATATACTGAATCAGATCACCGCTTTCAAATGGTGATTGTCTATCCCCATGAGAAAAACGTTGTGGATATCCAGGGATGTATTCAGTAGTCACTTTGCCATCAACCACTAGACCATCTTG
>JAYUQO010000248.1:0-2853 GCA_043756765.1 Bdellovibrio sp.
CTTTTGCAGATGTAACAGTTCCACATTGTGAAAATGTTTCTGTTAATGAATGATCTGTTGCTGAATATGGCAAATTGCCAACGTATAACTTCTTACTCATAAAAACCTCCTAAAGGCTTGAGCGCTGACTTCGGAGGAATGAACGGAATGAACAAAGACTCGAAAAGTAGCTTTAACTGAGATCCAGATTAACACAGGCTTGTGGTTTGGACTACTGATAAGTCAATCATTGTAAAAAACAACTCGGTTTATTGCATTATTTTTTATTAGATATGAGATAGATTATATTCGATCTGATGTTAAATAAGCGAAACTAAAAATTAAATCTTAGCTCAAATCCTAAATAAGTTGATTTTTCAGTTTGAGAGAGCGGTACGTCGATTTTTCTGATCACTATGTCTGATTCAAAATTTTGAATAAATTCGTGGCCTAAGATTTGATTAATTTTTTTTGAAACAACAACACCAGGACTTAGAATAAACATCATAACAGATCCGATTCGATTAGATCCTAAAACTTGCCCATTGTTTCGTACAATTTTTTGTGACCACTGGTAGAATACTTCACCTATAATTGATCCAATGACAGGTGTAATAATGAGATCTTGAATTGAGGGCTTCTCTATAAGAGCTTCAAAGCCGTATTCCCAGAAAAAAGTCGAAATAAACGCTGAATACCCGAAAGATTTAAGTGGTGATAAACCTGAGTTTCTAGCAATGCTGTAGTACACTGATCCCGAAAAAGGATGGGCGACGTAGTTGATAAAATTGCTATCGATATCGTAAACGGGTTTGTGAGTTATGTTTTTCTTGTAGCCTTCAAAAATATCGTGATCAGCATCAAAGTCATCTTTATGCCAATTTGTGATCGCTTCAGGCAGAACCCATAAAGCCCCCATTGCACCGGTCATCATGATTGCTACATTGCGCGTTTCATTAACAAGATCATTTTCTAAAGCGTTGCCGAAGTTCATTTTGTAAGGCTCAGCATAAGATTTGCTGGTTTCACCCAGTATAGTGATTTCTCTCAAGTTGTCGGTTTCATCTACTTGTTGGTCCAAACACAGATTATTTATTTCTAATGAATGTCTAGAAGCTGTAAACTTTTGCGACAAAATATAATTTTTTACTCTGAGACAAGCTTTTTTATCTGTGACATCGACAACAATTTTTTGACCTTTTAAGATCACCTTATTTCGTTTTTTCCAATGTGTGGTGTAGACAGCAGATAAGGGTCTTGTGTATTGGGTTTTTGGATCATCGTAAATACTGTCATTAATTATTGTTTCATAACAAGCTGTATTGGTTTTATCTAGGTCGCAATTTAGGGCTTGGCTTGATGTTTTAGAGTGCGCAGAGTTTTCCACAAACAGCGCAAAACCAAACACTAAAATGGCTATAAACCATTTTAGTAAGGTGTCATATTTTAAAGTGTTTTGGGTTGATACAGTGTCAGTTTGTTTGCTCATTATAATTAATAATGAGCAAGTGCAGTGCCAAGGTTTTTTTAGTAATTAATTGATATATTGAACAGTCACATCAAAATTTAAACCTGAATGTTTGCAATCAGTATCGTCATTGTCGCCAGTTGTAATTACGCCTAATTCAACTTTTGAAAGTGAAGAGTTCACTAAAACTTTTTGAATTAAGGACTTATCAAAATTCAGTTCAATTTTGTTTGTGGTTTCTGTCGCAGGAAAAAGACAAAATGATGAGTTACTATCTGCACCAAGACAGTATTGTTTATCTGGTGTTGTGTCCTGGTAAGCATTTTGCGCATCTTTACCAATTATTGAAGACCAGTCATAGATTTTTAAACCATTTCTTGATGAAAAATGACGGCTGAAATCAGTTGTTGATGCTAAAATATATTTATTTAAAGTAATGATAATATTATCATCATAGATAAATGAATTTTGATAAGCATTATTTAATTTAATATCACAAACGGTTTGCGAAGGATCAAAGTCTACAGTTTGATACTTTTCATCACGAGCACGCACGTAGGCATTCACTTTTGATAAGTTACCATTGATTCCCCAGTCACAAGTTTTAGTCTGCTTTGTAAAATTAAAATTGTATGTGACTGTTTGTAGTCGTCCAGCAAGTTGTGCTTTCTCACATTCAGTGCTAACGATTTGCACATCAGGATCTTCAATTGGTGGTTCAACGACACCTAAATCTGCAACTTTTTCAGTAGCTGCCAAATCAACAGCAGAGACTCGTGCACAGTTTTGAAATGAAAGGAGTGCAGTTAATGACACTAATATAATGATGATCAAAAATTTCATAATAGCCCCCGTTGCCAATAACTATTGCAAGTCATTGTCCAACCCAGAGCGGTTTAACTGAGCGTACAAATAAGCAAAATGTAGATGGTTTAAGTTAGTATAACAAATATATTTTAAATTGATCTTCGATTTCAATAGCTTAAGTGGTTTTTGTGCGAAGTCAGTCAACTCACTAAACTTTAGACGTATCAAACTGGGATTTATATTGTTTGTAAGTCGTGATCAGTAGGGTTTTATTTTTATACTGATCGCGATCTAAAATTCGTAAAAGCTCTGGACGCATTTTAGTATGAATTTGATGTATTGATTTAAAAAGTTTTAAAGTGTGATGCAAACTTCGTTCGTTAGATTCTTGTGGTAACTCAGGCCTAGCGATTTTAATCAAGTTAGCCAATTGGCGCTTTATAGCCCAAAAGTAATTACACCAAACAGGCAGATCAATCATAACGATATGATCAACTTGATTAAAGCGTTCTATCAGATTATCCAAAGGTCCGAAGCCATCAATAATCCATTGACTATTTTTGACCATGATTTGATTAATAATTTCAGTTGTTTCTTTA
>JAYUQO010000249.1:0-2836 GCA_043756765.1 Bdellovibrio sp.
AAAATGGGACCACTTTGTTTAAAGTCGCTTTCAAAGATTGTTCGATGGCTGACAAAGTGACTTTAAGTAAACTGGAATTTCCAGTTTGTGAGAAACCCAAAAAGATAACTAAAAAACGAAAAAAGAAAACGAAATCTTCAGCACCACAGATAAAAACAGGGAAGGCTAAAAAATGAACTTATCCGTAATGAACTTAACATTATCACTGGTCATCAGTTTTTTTACTATTAACACATTTGCAGGAGCACCGACTATGGATTGGAAAAAACCAAGTTCTGCCGAATTAAAAACGAAACTTTCTAAAATACAGTTTGAGGTCACCCAAAAAGATGGCACAGAACAACCCTTTAAAAATGAATTTAACGACAACAAAGCAGCAGGTATCTATGTCGATATCGTGTCTGGTGAACCCTTATTTAGTTCGTTAGATAAATATGATTCTGGCACGGGCTGGCCAAGTTTCACAAAACCAATTGAAGATAAATTTGTAAGGTTAAAGGTAGACAAAAAATTATTCTCTGAGCGCACGGAAGTGCGAAGTGTAAAGGCAGATTCGCACTTGGGTCATGTTTTTGATGATGGTCCGAACCCAACGGGTAAACGTTTTTGTATGAATTCAGCAGCCTTTAAATTTATTCCAGTGGATCAATTGGAAAAAGAAGGTTACGCAGATTACGTAAAATTATTTGATACTAAAAAAAAAAGTTTGAACAACTAGTTGTCGCTGGCGGCTGTTTCTGGTGCATGGAAAAACCTTTTGAACAACTAAATGGGGTGGGTTCCGTTTTGTCTGGATACGCCGGAGGTTCTATCAAGAACCCAACGTACAAACAAGTATCTAGCGGAACTACCGGTCATATTGAAGTCGTGCAAATAGAATACGATCCTGAAGTTGTTAAAATAGAAAAAATACTAGAGGTCTTTTGGAAAAATGTTGATCCCTACGATCAACAAGGTCAGTTCTGTGATAAGGGTGACCAATATGTCAGTGCTCTGTTTTATAAAGATAAACAACAGTTAGCTGCATTTGAAAAAAGCTGGATAGCAGCTCAGTCAAACATCTTACTGAAAAGTGATTTGAAAACAAAATATTTACCAGAGGCTGTTTTTTTTGCGGCTGAAGATTATCATCAGGATTATTATAAAAATAATCCGGTCCGTTACAGTTACTATAGAAATGGTTGTGGACGAGACAAACGGTTAAAGCAAATTTGGAAATAAACCGTTGTGATATCTAGCAGTGATCCAATCTTAGCCATTGATTTTGGTACCAGCAATTCTTTGGTGGGCTGTGTTGTTAACGGTAAGCCTTGTCCTGCAATTTCTATTGATCCATTTGCATCTGATCCAACCTTAATGCGCACTCTTCTTTATTTTCCCGAGCCAAACCATTGTTTTTATGGCGCTGAAGCTTTAAGTCAATACACTGAGCTTGGAATGGAAGGTCGTCTATTCAGGTCTTTTAAATCTCATCTGCCAAATCCGCACTACACAGGAAGTGTTGTTGGAAATCGTCGATTGTCGATCGAAGTCATGGTCGGTACATTTTTGTTAGAATTAAAAAAACGTGCAGAGAAAAGTATGAATAAGACCTTTCAGCATGTTGTTCTAGGCAGGCCTGCTAGATATTCGATGGATGCAGAATTAGATCAATTGGCCCAGGATCGTATGCTAAAGGCCGCGCAATTTGCAGGCTTTACGAATATACATTTTATTGCAGAGCCGTTAGCGGCAGCATTTAATTACCGAAAAAATAACAATTCAGAAAAAATCCTACTGGTTGGTGATTTTGGCGGCGGGACATCGGACTTTACTGTTCTGAGGTTAACAAAAAATGAATTTCAATCTAGTGACGTTTTAGCTGTCGAAGGATGTCCACAAGCTGGAGATGCATTCGATAGTTTGTTCATGAGCCAGCGCTTAAACAAACAGTTTGGTGCAGAATCTGTCTACCGCATGCCGATGTCGAGCAATGTTTTAAATATGCCGTCATCTATTTTACAAAAACTGAATCATCCAGCCCATATCGTGCACCTAAAAGAAAAAGAAACTTATGAATTTATAAAAGAAGTTCGTAAATGTGCCATTTCGGATTCTGATAAAGAATCTATAGATCGGTTGTTTTTACTTATGGATGACCAACAGATATTTTCTTATTTTGAAAATATAGAAATGACAAAAAGAAATCTTTCATCTGCAGACAGTACTTCATTTAAATTTAATTACCCTGGCCTTGAAATAGACAGCGAATTTTTTAAATCTGAATTTGTAAAATGGTCGAAAAAGCTAAAAGAAAAAATTTTTGAAAGTCTTGATCTGTGTATGCAAATGGCCAATCTGAAACCTGTTGATGTCGACTTGGTTTGTTTAACTGGCGGAACGGCGCAAAATTCCTTTGATCAAAAGTGAATTCATCAGCAGATTTGGACAAGATAAAGTAAATATGGAATCTCAGTTTCATTCGGTTCTAGATGGCCTGGTTGAATCCGCCGTTTTATTAGCATCAGGAAAAAAAATATCTGTATCAAATTGAAACATAATACTTTTAGTTCATAAGAATATCGCCCGATAAGATCAATGTGAATTTAAAAAGTAATAAAAGTATTATTCTTATTTTTGCGGGCCTTATGGGTTTAACTTTAATTGCCTTTCAGAATTGTTCGTCATCACTTTTTGTTTTAGTTGGTACTAAGCAAGTTGATGCGTCTCAGTTATCGGATATGTTAAATGAAAGTGATAAAGAAGTTAAAGAATCACAAAAAGAATTAGTGACCGTTTCAGTTCCGTCAAAAATACAAATTCGCCGTCGTGAAGTAGCTGGAGATCCACCAGAAGA
>JAYUQO010000250.1:0-2834 GCA_043756765.1 Bdellovibrio sp.
GCGCAGCCCCAATCTTTCGCCCCTGAATTGTCTTCAGCCAAACAAGGAAATAAACTATTTTTTTCATCTTCGCTAGTCACTGGAAAATAGGCCATTGAAAAAGTCATCGGATTTACTTGAAACTGAGTTTTTATTTTGTTGTAGGGATTTTGCTGAATCAAGTTTGTTGAGTAAATTGACGCTGTGATAATTAAAATTCTTTTATCATTTTTGTCAGTTAAAATTTTTCCAATTTGTTCCCAGTCAGCTTTAGCTGTTAAAATACCCTTGACGCCCAAATACTGTTTCAATTCATCAGATAGTTTTAATTCATCATCGACATAAACCTCATCGAATGGCCCAATGATTTTTTCTAACTCAATTTTAAAATTTTTAATCAATTCAAGATGATTTTCTTTTTCAGGTTCAACACCAATCAAAAAATGCTTTTGCTGTTTAATTTCTAAGTTTAAACGTTGTGTAATCGCTTTTGAAAATTCATTAAAATCTGTAAAATAGCTTAGTTTTATTTTTGGAACAGTTCTTTGTGATGGGCCTAGATTGGCCACAATCATAAAAATAACTGCAGCGGTGACTATAATGTAAATTGGAAGATATTTTTTAAAATTCATAATTTGATCAAAATACCCTATTGCTTTTGAAAAAAAAAGTGTTATGTTCATTTAATAAATGGACTTGATTGAATGTATGATATTCGACAGGTACCGAGGTTAAAATGAATACAAAAGCGTCTTTACAGACTTCTATATTACTTATTGGTTCTGGTCGCTTAGCGACACACCTAAAGCATTGGCTTAATCTATTATCGCCTGAAAATACAAAGCTGACGACTTGTTCAAAAAGCATGACCCAAAATGAACTCAGTCAATCAGTTCATTCAGCAACACATATTTGGCTAGCGATCTCCGATGATCAGATTATCACTTATTACGAACAAGTTTTAAAAGAATATCTAAATGACAATCAAACTGTTGTGCACTTCAGTGGTTCTGTAGCTCACGTAGATATCGCTTGTGCTCATCCATTAATGACCTTTTCAACTGAAAAATATAATTTAGAAACTTATAGAAAAATCCAATTTGCACTATTTGATCAAAAAACTAATTTAGGTGATCTCATGCCTGGATTTACAAATCCTAGTTTTCAAATTTTACCTGAGCACAAAGAACTTTATCATGCTTTGTGCGTTGTCAGCGGTAATTTACCTCAACTTATTTGGTCAAAGGCTCTATCGCTAGCCGAAAATTTAAATATTCCGACTTCAGCACTTCATAATTATATAGAAACTGCTACTGATAATTTTATTTCATTAGGGTCAAAAGCCGTGACAGGACCTTTGGTTCGTAAAGATTTAAAAACCATTGCCGCAAATCTAAATAGTCTTAAAAATAAATCTTCAGAACTTCATTCTGTTTATAAAAGTTTTATTCCCGCCGAAATCAAAAATAATTTAAATAAGGATTTACTATGAAATCAGTTCTCGATTTTTTTAAGAAAAAAAAGCTTCAAGAAAAAATCACGATGGTGACATGTTATGATTACGGTATGGCTAAAATTTTATCACAAACCAAAGTTGATGTCTTATTAGTTGGTGATTCATTGGCTCAAACTGTCCATGGGTTTCCTAATACTCTACATGCTACAATTGATATGATGGCTTCACATACAGCCGCTGTAGCCCGTGGAACAGATTTGTTTATCGTGGCTGATATGCCTTTTTTGTCTCATCGTAAAGGCATCACATCTGCTCTTGAAGATGCACAGAAATTAATGCTGGCTGGTGCGCACGCCATTAAAATTGAAGGCGTCCACGGGCACGCTGATGTTATTAAATATATTATTGAATCTGGCATCCCTGTGATGGGCCATTTAGGTTTAACACCACAATCCATTTACCAATTAGGCGGTCCAAAAATTCAAGGCAAAACTTCTGCCCAAGCTGAAGATCTTATTCAACAAGCCCAAATTTTAAGTGATGCAGGTTGTTTTGCAATCGTGCTTGAATGTATTCCTAGTGATCTAGCACGTAAAATCACTGAAAAAGTCAGTGCGCCGACCATTGGAATTGGCGCAGGCCCAGCCACTGACGGACAAGTTTTAGTGATCAATGATCTTTTGGGCATGAATGCAGAATTTAATCCAAAGTTTTTAAAAAAATATTCTCAACTCAGTTCACTTATTATTGAATCTGTTAATATGTATGTTCAGGAAGTAACTCAGAAAAAATTCCCTGATCATGAACACGAGTACACTGTATGACAAAAGTGATTCAATCTACTGCAGAACTAATTCAATTTAGAGAGAATTTTTCTTTCAACGGTTTGCAGTCTAAAATTGGTTTTGTACCAACGATGGGTGCGTTGCATGAGGGCCATGCCAGTCTTTTAAAAAAAGCTCGTGAAGAAAATCAATTAACTATTTTAAGTGTATTCATTAACCCAACACAGTTTAATAACCCAAATGATTTAACTGGCTATCCAAAAACTTTTGAAAATGATTTGTCGATAGCAAAAAAAGAAAAAGTGGATGTTTTATTTTTCCCAAAATATGAAGATATCTATGCTGACAACTACCAATTCAAATTAACTGAAAATGAATTTTCCAAAAAACTTTGTGGGGCTCACAGACCAGGGCACTTCGATGGAGTCCTCACTGTGGTTTTAAAACTTTTGATGCTGACTAAAGCTGATAAAGCTTACTTTGGCGAAAAAGATTACCAACAACTTAAGCTTATTCAAGATATGGCAAAGGCTCTTTTTGTTGAAACTCAAATTATCGGTTGTCCAACTTTTCGCGAACACTCAGGTCTAGCTATGAGTTCAAGAAATTTACGA
>JAYUQO010000251.1:0-7567 GCA_043756765.1 Bdellovibrio sp.
CACACCTGGACTGCAGTATTGTCTTTCGTCACTGCCTCTGTCTAGAAAAGTATACGATTTATAATTAACGATATCTTGATCTAAAACAAAACGTGAAACTTTATCAGCCAATGTGGCGCCGTTTCTTGATGGCATAAATGAATATTCTTTATCATCTCCGACACATGTGAGTTGTAGGCCTGCTACAGTTAGTTTTTTAAGAGTGTCTAGATTTTTGGATAAATACGCAATCGCTCCGATTGTTTCAGGCACAATAACAATTCTGTATGAATAGTGATTGTCTTTACTCATTAAGTATTGCGCAAGCTTGGTCGCAAGCACAGGGCCAGATAGTTCGTTATTAGCCATAGACGGATGACAAACATAAGTCGAAAGTAATATTTCTTTTTTAACTTTTCCAGGTATTACCATGTCTGCTAGTGTAATGCTTCCCGGTTTTAAATCACTATCTATACAAACTTCATATTGATCTTTTTTTAAAGATTTTCTGACCTGGTCAGTCAGGCAAAAACCCCATCGCTCTTTGTAATACGACGTCATGTACGGGATCGCATTTGGCATATCATGCAGAGAATGTAAATTTTTATTCAACTCTTCAAGACTTAAAGTTCCCTTAAATGGCATGCTGTAATTAATGATGTGTAAGTTGTTTTTTTTAAAATCAACTACTTTTTCGCCGCTCGAATTTTTAATATAAGCGTCGCGAATATTCCATTCGTTGGGAATTGTCCAATCAAAGCACTTTGTTCCCGTGGGTATTTCGTAAATTTTTAGCTTATTATCTAATTCGCCAGAGATTATTTCTAAAGTCTTTCTCAGACCATCACCAGTGATACTTCGACATATAGGAAATAGTTTTTTAGTTAGTTCATACATGTAGAGCCCATTTTGATATGTCATTTGCTAAACATACTAAATAATCTGTAAGCTGTCGTGCTTATTGACGCATCTAGTTGATCATGGTCTATGATAGGCTCACGGGATAGCTTTAAGATAATGAATAAATTTGATAAGACAAATGACAATTTAAGCATACAAAATCCGACGAACGCATTTGTTATCATCAAATATGGAGTCCATAAAATAGTCATCGATCCTTGGGTTAAATCGGGCATCTACGATGGCGGCTGGAACATTGTGAGCGAACATAACAATCCGGCAAGTTTGATCAGTGATGCGACTCATCTTTATATTACCCACATCCACGAAGACCACTGTGATCCGGCGGCATTACGCCTACTGAATAAAAATATTAAAGCGTATATTCCTGAAGTTTTTGCATCAAACATCATTGAAAGAAAACTCAGACAATCAGGGCTAGAAAATATAACTTACATAAAGCCCTATTCTGAACAAAAAATTGAAGACGATTTTTCATTTGAAGTTATAGATTCCTTGAATAGCTACGGACAGCTCGAAGATCTGTATCAAAACAACTACAATAAATCAAAAGTAGCCATCGACACAGGGCTTATCATTAAAATAGCCGATCAAAAACTTGTTTTTCTAGGCGATAACACTCCTTATGACCATAACGAAATTGAAAAGTGTCTTGATTCGATTAAAAATTGTGATCTTTTAGCTTTCCCGTATAATGGTGCCGCCAGTGATTACCCTATTTGCTATAGCAATATTTCAGATCAAGAGATGTTGGCTATTTCAAACAACAGAGAAGCCAAACGCGAAGCCGCAATACTTAATTTTTTAAATAAAGCTCAGCCCAAATTACTTATACCCTATTCATCAGATTTTTTAGTCGGAGCTGGTCATGCGGCCAAAAGATTTTCTCTCATTTTAGATTCATGGTGGGCGAATAAAGATAGGGTCAAAGATCGCTACCAAAATAAAACAGGCATCCCAGCCGTAGCGCTTGGTCGTGATGATTTAATGCTTATAGATGCAACAACGTCTCAATTAATTCATAAAAAAATCAACAGTACCAGCTTAGATCTCAAAAAACTTCAAAATGAATTAATCAATAATCCAAACAGGACTGATTCAATCTATCCATACAGCAATGAAAGTTTAATTACACTCACAAAAAATGCCAGCGAACACATGTTTAATTTCATGAAAAAATTAAATTTAGATTCTGAGTGGACACTTCAAATCAAAGTGATCGACACCGACGAAAACTTTATTCTCGATTTCAATAAAAAAACTGAAGTCTCTACAATTGATAGCCCTGCCAAAGTCTTAACTGTGATGCTTAAAGCTGGTTACTATGAAGCTTTACTTAGAGGCAACGCTCATTGGAATAACGCTCAACTTTCGTTTCAAGTTGAATGGCAAAGAGTTCCGAATGTTTTTTGTAATAACCTGTACACATCATTAAATTTCTTTCATATCAAAAGACAGCTTGTTAAGGATGAATCACATGCTAGTTAATGAAATCGAAAACCACAGATTAGATAAGATTAAAAGTTTGCTGACTGATCGAATTGCGGGTGAAGTGACTAAACTTTTTTCACTACTTGATCAGTCTGACTATTCAGAATCTGAAATTGATCTGATTGAAGATTCTCTGACTTTTGCAGCAAACCAAGACTACGGAACCAACATTCTTTATAAATACTATGTAGGTCATCCAATTCGCGTGGCCCAGTTGTGTGCATTATGGCTTCAGAAATTAAATGAAAAAAATGTGGCTCTTATTCAGGCAGCCCTTATTAATGCACTTGAAAAAGAAGTCTTAACACCTGAACAACTTCAAGCAGACTACAATTCTTGGATTCAAAAAACGATCGTTACAATCACAGTTGACCGAGATGACCAACAGAATGCTGACTGGGCCCATCGTTATTACACTGAATTATCCAAATTAGACAAATACGGACAGATGCTCAAAGTTTTTGACAAATTTGATAATATCTATGCTTTGTGCCTTAATTCTGATGCCAATATCAGAAAATCCTATCTTGATGAAATTGAAGAATATATTTTACCTGTTTTAAATAAGCATGCACCTTTTTGGACTGATTATTTTAATCAATTGATTCTATCAACTCGCAAATTAGGACACAGGTCTATCGAATCTTACATGAAAGAGTTTGGCCTATGAGATTAGCAATTATTCCAGCTCGTGGTGGAAGCAAAAGAATCAAAAATAAAAATATTATCAACTTTTGTGGTCAGCCAATGATTTCCTATCCCTTAAGCGCTACTAAAAAAAGTGGCCTATTCGATAAAATTCACGTCTCCACCGATTGTGAAACCATAGCTAACACAGTTAAAAAATTAGGTTATGAAATTGATTTTATGCGTGATGCTGCCTTAGCTGATGATCACACGGGTCTAATTCCGGTCGTTCAATGGGTTTATGAAAAATATAAATCTTTAGGCCAAGTTTATACAGAAATTTGCCTTGTTCTTCCAACATCACCACTTTTATCAAGCTCTGATCTAACAGAGGCTCATAAACTTTTTGAATTTCATATGCAAAAAATAACTGTTATGTCGAGCGGTCGTTTTGAAGTTCCAACCCAGTGGGCCTTGAAAAAATCTGCTGACGGCGTTCTTCATCCACTTTGGCCAGATCTACTTCACGTCAGATCTCAAGATCTTGAAGAGCATTTTTATGATGCTGGATCTTTTTATTTTATGCATTCTACACGAATAGATGATTTTTCAAAAAATGGATTTATTCCTTATTTAATTCCTAAAAATCGCTGCATCGATATCGATGAAGAGTCGGATCTGATTTTAGCTGAAAGTCTTTACAGAATTTTAAACCCTCACCGAGGTGAATCTTGAACTTAAATTTGATTCGCTCTGCTAACTTAGGTTTTGCTAAACCAACCCTAATTCATATCCTAAGCTTTTAAGCCATTTTTAAAACCAAAAATAAAATTAGCTATTGGTTTAAAACTTCTTTCTGTCAAAACAGCAAAAAGAGTTTCAATGGAAAAACCGACCAATAGCCAACCAAAAGCGAAATAGTCTGTCACTTTTTTGTTTCTGCTTTTAAAAAAAATGAAGTTCTCAGTGATTTTCTTTTGCCTTCTGATCAATTCTTTATCTCTATTTACTGGTGACCAAAAATGTTCAAGCCTGGCTTGAGGATTTATATATAAGCTCTTTTTAAAATGGTCTTCTACCCGCATAGAGAATTCAATGTCCTCCAGCATAAACAGACCACTTTCTTCATTAAACTGAACAGATTTAAATACATCACGCTTCCATGCTGACAAACCGCCAGATATTTTATTACTCAAAATACATTTATTGACTGAACCCTTAGACAGACCGTAATAATCAAAACGAATATCACGAAATAGACCCCGATGAAATAAGTGAAAAATACATTGATGAAACTTCGATCTATGTAAAGGATTTGTAATGATCCCACTACATCCCATCATGTTTTTATTTTGAATAAAGCCTTCGTGAATTTGATAAAAATAATCATTTTCTAATTTTATATCGTCCTCTAAAAAGCAAACTAAATCACTTTGAGCTTTTTCACAGGCCACTTTTTTTGCATGCACCAAACCACGGACTTTAGGATCGTAAATGTACACTAAATGTGCATATAATGACTGGGTACACAACTGTTCAATATCATGTTTCGAGACATCAGAATCACTTTGATCAACTATGATTAATTCGTTGGGTAAATGCGACTGTGAAAGTATCGACTGAACAGCAATTAATAAATCATTTCGTCTGTTTTTAGTGGGAATAACTGCTGTTAATGTGTAATTCATAGTGCTATTGTAATAATATTCTTAAGGAAATCAAAGAGGTTTTATGAAAAAACTTAAAGTTGGAATAGCTGGTTACGGAATCGTTGGCCGCCGAAGAAGAAAATATATTGATCTTAATCCCCACCTTGAAACTGTAGCTGTTTGCGACATCAAATTCACTGACTCAAAAGTTGAAAATGAAGATGGCGCCAAAGTTTACACAAATTATAAAGATTTATTAAAAGAAGACTTAGATGTACTTTTTGTCTGTCTGACGAACGACGTTGCCGCTGAAGTCACAATCGCTGGTCTAAAAAAGCAATGCCATGTGTTTTGTGAAAAGCCGCCTGGGCGGGATTTACAAGACATCGCCAATGTCATCGAAACTGAACGAAATCACCCCAAATTAAAACTCATGTACGGCTTTAATCATCGCTATCACGATTCAGTCAGAAAAGCGCAAGAGATCATCAACAGTAAAGAACTTGGACGCATTATTAATTTACGTGCGGTTTATGGAAAATCAAAAATTATTTCATTTCAATCTGATTGGCGAACAAAACGAGACATCGCCGGTGGTGGTATTTTATTAGATCAAGGCATTCACATGGTTGATCTTATTCGTATGTTTGTGGGCGATTTTGAACAAATACACAGTATTGTCGATAATAGCTTTTGGAATCATGACGTCGAAGACAACGCCTATGCCTTAATGAAAACAAAATCAGGAATCGTTGCTTTTCTTCATTCGACAGCAACTCAGTGGCGACACCGTTTTAATTTAGAAATCTGTTTTGAAAAAGGCAGTCTTATTTTAGCAGGCATTTTATCGGGCTCAAAAAGTTACGGTGCAGAAACAATTACTATCGCATATTCAAATGATGACGATGGTGGCGACCCTAAAGAAGTGATGATTAAGTACAACGAAGATAATTCATGGCGTGATGAGATTAACTATTTTGCAGATGCTCTGGTTAACAATTCAAAAATTGAGCAAGGGTCATCTTGGGATGCATTTAAAACCATGGAACTAGTTTATAAAATCTATTGCGCAGATCCTACTTGGAAAAATAAGTACAAACTGACTGATAAAGTAAATGTAAAGTTAATTTAAATCAGGCTGGGTAAAACACACTTACAATACTATATAAGACGTCAATGGACTATTTGGATCTCTATTTAGTTTGTAGTCTCTCATTGTTAGCACTTCTCTGAGTGCAATAGTTTCACCAGGATAATCGCTACAATTTAGTTCATCAAAAGCAATGATACTTCCTTTGGTCATATAAGGAAGAATAAGTTCTAAGCATTTTTTAGTAGGCTCGTATAGGTCGAAATCAAAATAAGCCAAAGCAATTATTGTTTCTGGATTTTTTTCTAAGTACGTCTTAAGAGTCTTTGTCGCATCACCTTTAACAAGTTCAAATTTTTTCTTATGTGGAATAGGTGCATTTTGATTGTGAAAACTTAAAATTTCATCGAGCTCAGTTTCCCATCCTTTTGAAACTGCATAATCTCCAACTTCGACCTTTTTACCATCTAGCTGATTAACACTTGGAAAACCTGAAAATGTATCAAATCCAACGATTTTTCTGTTATGGTTGAAGGGCTCATAAATGCCTCTAAAGTTTGAAAATAATGATAAATTTTGTCCCCATCGAACTCCAAACTCAAAAATATTTCCGTGTGTGTTAATAATTTGCGAATAAATATTTTGCATAAAATTAATTCTTGATAAATTTTGACGTGTCAGAAAAATACCCAAATTATCCAAAATTTCTGAATCTGGTATCCCGCTGCCTCTAAGCTTACTCACCATTTTTGATTTTTGAATCATCTCATTTTCAGTTTGGCTATTTAGAACTTTGACAGGTGTATCCATATTTTAACTCCATAATTATAAAATAATGGTCTCATTGTGCATGTCGAATGTAAACAAATCAAAGGTTAACTACAGAGGATAATCAAAAAAGTTTTTCAGGCCTTGCCTGTTTCGATTGCGATAGGCCTTCAATAGCGGCTAATCCCATCAACTGTATAGATTGCATCGATGATCCCCCGATGTGACCTGTCGAATAAAAGTTATCCAGTGTAAGCAAAGCATTGTTCTTCGGTGGCTCTGCTTCAAAAACATCAAATGCTGCCGATTGAATATGTTTATTCAGTAATAAATCATACAAACCTTTTTCATCAACTAAACCACCGCGTGCTGTGTTCACAAGAAAACTTCCAGCCTTCATGAGCTTTAGTTTTTCATGGTTTAAAATGTGATGGGTTTTCGTTGTGTGTGGTAAATGAATCGTCACCACATCAGATTCCTTTAATAAAGTATCTAGATCAGTTTGCTTAACCTGTGAAATGTTTCGTTCATAAAGATCAAAACCAATGATATTCACATTAAATGGTTTTAAAAACGATATAAGTTCTTGGCCAATGTGACCTAAACCTAAAATTCCGACTGTTTTGCCAGTCAAATTTTGACCTTTAAACTGTGTCCAAATATTTTTTTGAACATCATGATGAGACTGAAAGCTGCCGCGCACACAGCCAATAATAAAATGCAGTGCTAATTCAGCGACAGATCTTTTATTCACTCCACCCTGCCAGGCCAATTCAACTTTGTGTTTTTGCAGGGCTGAAAAATCAATATTATCAAGGCCTACTCCGTATTTACTGATCACTTTAAGTTTCGGCAACTGCGATAATAAGTTGGTATCAACTTTTTCTAAAGCAATAATGGCTTTGTCTGCATCTTTTAAAAAATCAACTAAATCAGATCCTGATAAAGATGCACCTGATTCATTAAATTTAACATTGGTGTATTTCTGAATAATTTCCTTTTTTAAAAAAGGGTCAGCTGAAAATGATCTTGAAGCCACAGC
>JAYUQO010000252.1:0-2831 GCA_043756765.1 Bdellovibrio sp.
AATTGTCGCGCGTGACACGCGGAGAAGTACTTATACAGGAAGTGGATTTGAGTGGACTGGCCGCTGATATCACGAGCGAGTTACGCGCCCGAGAACCGCGACGTCAGGTTGAGGTTATTATCGAAGCTGGATTGAGCGTGCGCGGCGATTCCCGCCTGCTGCGCATTGCACTGGAGAATCTCTCAATGCATCTATAAATGCCTTCTACTCAGCCAACTGCGTATTCCAGCGAGGATCGAACGACGATTCCAGCCTAAATGGAACGACCAATTTCTGAAAAAATTATAAAACTTTCCAGTTTAGATTGACCAATTAAATTCTCGAATTTCGAGAATTTCTTATACTTGCTTTCTTTTTTTTTTTAATTAAGGAAGACAAAATGGTTCGTAAAACTAAAAAACGGAGGTTAGAAATGTTTAAAGTAATGGATTTATTGAGATTGCACTTTGAGGCTAAAGAGAGTATTGGTCAAATTTCTAAGGCCTTAAAAATTTCAAAAAGTAGCGTTTTTCGCTATTTGGAAATAATTAAAAAAAAAGAAATAAAATGGCCATTAGAATCTTGTTTTGATGAAAAATCTTTAATGGCATTATTTCAAAAAAAACGAGAAAATATTTTTAAGGATGATGAAATTCCAAATTGGGGTGATATTGTAAAAGAGCTTTCGCGGCCACATGTTACGCGGTATTTATTATGGCAAGAATATAGAAAGAAATTTCCCAATGGTTTAAGTAAAAGTTCTTTTTTTGAAAAACTACACTCATTTCAAGTAGAGAATGATGTAGATTATCGAGTGCCACACAAAGCAGGCGAAAAGCTTTATGTTGATTACAGCGGAGACAGCTTTAATATCTATGATCGCAATAGTAACAAGCTAATTAAAACAGAGCTTTTTATTAGCACATGGGGTTTTAGCAATTACTGTTACATTGAGTTTAGTCAAAGCCAACAGTTTAGCGACTGGTGTAAAGCTCATGTCAATGCATTTAATTATTTTGGTTGTACACCCAAATACTTAGTTCCTGATAATTTAAAAAGCGCAGTATTAAAGGCTAATTTTTACGACCCCGATTTGAACCCTACCTACAATCAAATGGCGAGCCATTATAATACATGCGTAATTCCAGGAAGAAGCAGAAGACCAAAAGATAAAGCAATTGTTGAGAACCATGTGTTAACAATTCAAAGATATGTTTTGGGTAGATTGCGCGATAGGAAATTTTTCTCAATTCCTGAATTAAATGATGCTGGAAAAATTATTTTAGAAGAGTTTAATTCGATTTTTTTTCAAAAGAAACCCGAATCACGAAAAGTTATTTTTGAAACATTCGATAAGCCAAATGCTCAAAAATTACCATTTAATAATTTTGAGTTTACAAATATAACCACCAGTATCGCAATCAACAAAAATTATCACATCTTGTATCAAAAACATTATTACAGTGTTCCGTTTTCTTCTTATAAAGGTGGCGGGAAAAGAGTTCGCGTGTTTGAAACGTCGAACTGTATAGAAATCTATTTGGGTCAGGAAAGGCTTGCAATGCATCAAAAAGGCAATTCTGACTATAGTTTCACAACAAATGAACTACACATGCCTTTAAACCATAAGTTTTTTGCATGTCAGAACGAACAGGTACTAATTCAAGAAGCGTGTGCAATTGGTATTGCAGTTGGTGCACTCGCAGAAACACTTTTAAAATCAACAGCGACATACGAAAAAAACTACCGCCTCGTTTTAGGTATAATCAAGTTAAAATTTAAATACACCCATGAGCGGATTAATAATGCCGCAAAAATTGTTTTGGACTTTGATGGGTCAAGCTTAAAAATGATAGAAAAAATATTAAAGAATAATCTTGATGAAAATGATAGGCAAACATTTGACATTGAAGATACGAAACAAATCAACCATGAAAATATACGGGGGCCGAAAGCCTTTCAAAATTTTAAGTAAAAGGAAATATTAATGTTAACACAAACAATTGAGAAAATGAATAAAATGAAACTAACAGCAATGTCTCAATCACTTGAAGAAAGATTGAGTAAAGGGGATCATCGTGATTTCAGTGTCGAGGATTTTATCGGGCTACTTGTCGATGATGAATACACAACTAGAAGCAATCGAAAAATACAAAGAACATTAAGTCGATCAAATTTTGGTGCAGAGAATGCCTGTATAGAAAATATCGATTACACAAACACACGAGGCTTTACTAAGTCAGAAATATTAGAATATACAAAATCGACTTGGATAACTAATAAAATAAACCTTATTTTTACCGGCCAGACGGGAACAGGCAAAACATATCTTGCCGAGGCAATTGGTAAGAATGCATGTCATATGGGATACAGTGCTATGAAAATAAGATTCAAAAGACTATTTGAAGAAATCAAGATGGCTAATGTTTCAGGTGAATATTTAAAGTATTTAGATAAGCTAATAAAAGTAGATGTTCTTATCTTGGACGACTTCTTAATTCAACCTGTCAATGGTAAAGAAGCGCTAGATTTAATGGAAATAATTGATTCCAGAATGAACCTAAAATCAACCATTATTACGAGCCAATATCCACCAGCCAACTGGCATGAAAGGCTAACAGATTTAACCATTGCAGATGGCCTTTGTGACCGCCTAATTCATTCCTCACAACTTTATCTTTTGAAAGGAACTTCAATGAGAAAGAAATAATTACTTGATAAATCAAAACAATCACTAATAATGGCTCTTTTTACATCTTGGTCAGTCTAGGCTGGAATTATCGCAATAATTTTTTCAGAAATTGGTCGTTCCATTTAGGCTGGAATCATCGTTCGATCTCGCTGGAATACGC
>JAYUQO010000253.1:0-2829 GCA_043756765.1 Bdellovibrio sp.
AGGTATCATGGCTTTAATCCTAAAGATGCCATTATTGAATTAACACCTGGCAGTGATGGCATGACAGTGTCCGAAGATTCAATTATCGAAACAATTAACAAACACGGTAAAGAATTATCAGTGATCATGTTAGGAAATTGTAATTATCTATCTGGTCAAAAATTTAACATGCAACGTATTGTTGAAGCCGGACATAAAGTGGGTGCAGTCGTTGGTTTTAATTTAGCCCATGGCGCAGGTAATCTTCACATGAGTCTTCATGATTGGAATGTGGATTTTGCAATGTGGTGCACCTACAAATATATTAATTCTGGGCCTGGTGGCCTTGCAGGCGCTTACGTTCATGAAAAACATTTAAACCAAAAAAATATTCCACGCTTTGAAGGCTGGTGGGGCCACAATAAAGAAAGCCGTTTTAAAATGGGGCCTGACTTTGAACCACTTCCCACTGCAGAAGCTTGGCAATTAAGCAACCCGCCGATATTTCAATTAGCATCATTACGTGCTTCTATGGAATTATTTGACGAAGCAGGAATTAAGAATCTTCGTGAAAAAGGCGACAAGTTAACAAGTTATTTTGAATGGTTGATTCAGCAAAATCTTTCAGAGCAAGTTGATGTGATCACACCGAAAGAACGCGGATCAATGTTGTGTTTAAAATTTAAAACATCTCCAAAATCATGGTTTGATAAAATGATTCATGCGGGTGCTATCGTCGATTTCCGCGAGCCTTACATTATTCGTGCGACGCCAGTACCAATGTATAATAGTTTTGAAGATGTTTTTAGATTAGTTAATTTACTGAAAGAATTTTCGACAGGAAAATAATATGCGTCAGATTACAATTATTGGGGCGGGATTAGTTGGATCACTTTGGGCCTATATACTCAAAAAGCAAAACTATGACGTCACAGTCTTTGAAAAACGACAAAATCCAAAAGATTTGCATATGCAAGCTGGCCGCAGTATTAATTTAATTCTAACATCACGCGGATTATATGGTTTAGAAATCGCAGGTCTCACAAAAAAAATATTACAGCTAACGACTCCGGTTTACGGGCGTGGTATTCATCAAAAATCCGGTGAAAAATTATTTCAGCCTTATGGCAGAAATAAAACCGAATGTAATTATTCAGTTTCACGTTGGGAACTGAATAAAGCTTTAATCACTGAATGCCAAAACATCGGCGTTAAATTTCATTTCGAAGAAAACTTAGAAGCTATCAATTTAGTTAACAAACAACTGACATTTTCTAAAAATAGTCAAAACCACAATATTAATTATGATCTTTTGTTTGCCACTGATGGCGCAGGATCAGTTATTCGTAAAGCCTTGGCTTCAAAAGACCCGCTCAACTATCAAGAACGAACGGATTGGCTCGATTCAGGTTATAAAGAATTATTTATGCCGAAAAATTCTGAAATGACTAAAAATGAATTACACATCTGGGCGCGCAGCACGCACATGATGATGGGATTAGAAAATATTGATAGCAGCTACACTATGACTTTGTATTTACCGCATAAAAATCATGAATTCAGTTTTGAAAAAGTACAAACTGAAACTGATGTTAAAAATATGTTTGAATCTGAATTTAAATCAGCAATTCCTTTTATGCCAAATTATATTAAAGACTTTATGGAAAACCCAGTTGGCCAACTAGGAACTGTTAGATTAAGTAATTGGGTTTACAAAGACCAAATCGCGTTGATGGGGGATGCTTCGCACGCGATCGTACCGTTCTTTGGCCAGGGGATGAATTCAGGATTTGAAGACTGTACAACCCTATTTAAACTTTTAGAAAAACAAAAAGGCAGTCATTCTGATGAACCAAACTGGGATGATATTTTAAAATCTTACAATGACACCCAACGCCCGAATGCTAATGCGATTGCAGATATGGCTTTAGAAAACTTCGTTGAAATGAGAGACAAAGTTGCTGATCCACAATTTCAGTTTAAGAAAAAAGTTGAATCCATTATCGAAAATGAATTCCCCCAATGGTATCGGTCACGGTACGGCATGATCACGTACACATTAATTCCGTACCGTATCGCGCAAGAAGCCGGTCATAAACAAAATCAAATACTAGATTTATTATCTTCTGGTATCGAAGACCCTAAGAATGTTGATTTAAGTAAAGCTCGTTCATTATTAGAGACTGAATTCTACCCGTGGTTAAAGGCGCAAGGCTTCACAACGGATAGATATGTGATCAATGCAAAATAATTACGCTGCTATTACATGGGGTTTGTTAGCTGTTTTAATCTGGTCTGCAATACCCGCATTCGTAAAGATCGGCAGTACCGCTGAGACCTTGCCATTCTTATTAGTTTGCAGATTCTTAATCGCAAGCTTATTATTTGCTCCATTTTATACAAGTATTATAAAAAAAGTATCACAAGTTCCACTTAAATTATGGCTAAGCCTTACAATAATTCTTGGTGCTAACTACTATTTTCAAGGATTAGCCATGATTGATTTACCAGTTAGCTGGTATTTGATTATTTTTTGTTTGAATCCGATTTTTAGTTTGTTTTTTTTAGGAATAAAACTTAATCGAAAAACTGGATTAGCTATTATGCTATCTGTTCTTGGGACTTTGGCTTTCGTTAGAATCGATGAAATTTCACAGATGAATAATCTATGGCCTTTCCTGTACATTACATTAGGTATGTTTTCTTGGGTTTTCTACACTGTAGTGATTAAAAAATTTCAGATCGTGTATACAAATATAGAAACAACTGCACTGACGCAGATTATATCACTTGTTTCATGCTTGGTGGTTTGGTTTGCATTAGGTATCGAAGTCAGTTCTCTTAATTCTT
>JAYUQO010000254.1:0-21807 GCA_043756765.1 Bdellovibrio sp.
AGACCAATTTTAACATTTTTTGCTCGACAATACTGCGCAGATTTACACTTGAAAACTTCATAATTTAAGTGTACACTTAAATTATGAAGTTTGAATGGGATCTTAAAAAAGAAAAGCTAAATATAAAAAAGCATAAAATCAGTTTTACAGAGGCTGCTAGTATATTTTTTGATGACTATGCCATAGCCGAATTTGACAGGTCACATTCTGAATCAGAGGACAGGGTAAAGATTATTGGTTACTCAGAAAATTTAAATTTGCTTTTTGTTGTTTTTGCAGAAAGAGATCAGAATTCAATTCGAATTATCTCTGCGCGTAAAGCCACGAAGACGGAAAGGAACAAGTATGAAGAAAAAAGAAGATAACTGGAGACATTTAACTACATCTGAAAAAGCTAAATTCAGAAAAGCCTATACAAATACCTTTGGCAAAGTAGGCCGGCCAGCAATGTCAGAAGCTATTAAGAAAAAATCTGTTCATATTAAGTTGGACCCTGAGGTTATTGCCAAATTTAAAGAAAAGTCGAAAAAAACAGGTGTTCCGTATCAGACTCTTATAAATCAGGCTTTGAAAAAAGCTTCTTAGTTTTTTAAGGACTATCAAACCAGTAAAGCTTCATCAAAATCAGCCAAATAGCTGCAGAAAATGTCATAAGAACAAAGCTAGGTAGGCTTCCCCAGAAGCTGGGTTTTTGCTTGGGATTGGCTATCAAATCGCTATCAATTTTTTGGGCTAAGCCTTGAACAAGATTAATGCGCTGTAAGCGGTCTAATTTATAAAAGTGAACAGATATTTCGTTCATATGACTTTCGATCGCATGAATACGTATGACGACTGCGTAGCAGGCCATCGTTTCTGATTGCGGGACTTGAAATTGAATTTTGATGATTTCACCAAGTTGTGGTGACAGGTCCTTAGCCGAGGTAAACGAAAGTCCAGTTAAAGAAACGTTTTTAAGTTCAGTTTTTTCTTCCCAAGATAAGCGTTCGGCTCCTGAATAGCGGATCAAACTATTATCCTGAGTATCTAAAATATACCGCGGACTTCGTGCGTGATAACGAGCTAAAGATCCAGTCATACAGACCTTATCGGTCTATGCTGACGTGATCTTGACTTGTTTGGCCGGGTCAGTGTGTTTTAAAATGAAACATTATGAGTTCAACAGCTAAGTCCGTGAAAAAAGTCAGAAAAAAAAGAAAAGTTGCACCTATTGAGCATGCTAGATCTTCGACAGAACTATTTAACAACCGTGAAATCGGCTGGTTGAATTTTAATTTGCGAGTTTTGCACGAAGCCGAAAATGCAAAAAATCCTTTATTAGAGCGAATCAAATTTTTAGCGATTTCCAGTTCAAATTTAGATGAATTTTTTATGAAGCGTGTCGGTGGTTTGAAACGTCAAATCGCTTACGGATTAACGCCTAAATCATCAGATGGACAAACACCTAAAAAACAATTACAGATGATTGCAAAAGCACTTGCTCCGATGTTGATTCAACAAAATGGTTTATACCAGTTTTTTCAAAAAGAATTGCTTAGAAAGGGCTGCGAGATCGTTCAATTTAAAGATCTTAAACCCCAAGAAAAAAAACAGCTTAAAAAATATTTTTTAGAACAAATTTTCCCGATATTAACTCCGCTTTCGGTTGACCCTGGTCATCCATTTCCGTTTATTTCAAATTTATCAATATCATTGGGTGTTTCTTTACAGCAAACGCAAGGCGCTGATGATGAAAAAATATTTGCACGGGTTAAAATTCCGAAACTTGTCGAGCAATGGATCCCGATTGAAGAAACACAAAAATACATTCACGTGATTCATGTTGTTCAGGCCTTTATAGACGAACTTTTCCCACAAATGAAAGTCAAAGGCACTGTGATTTTTAAAGTCACTAGAAATGCTGATTCAGACCGTGAAGACGAAGACACTGAAGATTTATTGGCAATGATCGAAGAAGAATTAAGACAAAGACGTTTTGCTGAAATTGTTAGAATTGAATTTGCAAATTGCACAGATCCATGGCTTAAAACTTTTTTAATGCGAGAATTAGAATTAAAAGAAGAAGATATTTACAGTTTACCAGCTGATTTTGATCTGACTGATTTTAATTTATTAGTCAGTCAATTGCATTGGGTAGATGAAAAATTTCCGAAATGGTCACCAGTTGTTCCACCGGTTTTGATGGAGCAAACATCAATTTTTGAACAAATTAGAAAAGCTGACATCCTGATTCACCATCCGTTTGAATCATTCTCTGCCACTGTCGAAAGATTCATTTCGGATGCGGCTAAAGATCCTGATGTGTTAGCGATTAAAATGACTTTATACCGAACAGGTGATGAAAGTCCGTTTATTAAGTCTTTGATTGAAGCCGCTGAAAATGGAAAACAAGTTGTCTGTTTGATTGAATTAAAAGCGCGTTTTGATGAACACCGTAATATTATTTGGGCTCAAGAACTAGAACGTGCTGGTGTGCATGTGGTTTATGGTTTAGTGGGTTTAAAAATTCATGCAAAAACAAGCCTTGTTGTACGTAAAGAAAATAAAAAAGTTGTCACTTATGCCCATATCGGGACGGGCAATTATAATGTCTCTACGTCTCGTTTTTACACGGATGTAGGTCTTTTGACTGCCGACACCAGAATCACTTCTGAATTACTAGAACTGTTTAATTATTTAACTGGTAAATCTTTAAAAAACGATTATCAACATTTATTATTAGCACCGATTAATATGTTTCAAAAATTTAAAGATTTGATTTCCCGCGAAGCTGAACACGCTAAAAAAAATAGACCAGCACATGTACTTTGCAAATTTAATAACATGGAAGAAAATGATATATCCATTTCGCTTTATGAAGCTTCTGAGGCTGGTGTTAAAATTGATCTGATCGTTCGTGGATTTTGCTGTATTAAGCCTAATCTTAAAAAATTAAGTGATAAAATAAGTGTGCAATCCACACTAGGCCGATTTTTAGAACATTCTCGTATTTTTTACTTTAGAAACGGGCAGGAAAACCCAGTCGACGGAGATTTTTTTATTGGATCAGCCGATTTAATGTATCGTAATTTACATGCCCGTGTTGAAGCCATCATTCCTGTTTACAACCGTGCAGCTAAAGAAAAACTATGGGAGATTTTAAATCTATATTGGAATGACCAAGTTCAAACTTGGTCAATGAAATCAGACGGATCTTACGTAAAAAAACAATTCACTGATAATAAAAACAGTCATGGTGTTCAATCAGATTTGATGACGAAGACTTTGCAAAAAATTTCGATGACTGAAGACGATCTTATAAAAGAAGATAATAGCTAAAGAAGATCGTGAATAGAGCCTTCTTTAAGGCCTGTCATTGGGATTTTTAAATGCTGAATTTTAAATTGTTTCAAAATCATCAAAATCAACTGAAGTGCAATATGTAGAACATCAATACGATCTTCACGTAGGCCCAAGGCTAATTTTTTTTGGTGACTGAGCTTTCCCCAAATTTTTTGAATTTCCAGAAGCTGTTTCACTGTCATATGTGTCTGCGGGGCTTCCTTTAAAAGATTCAGTTTAAGTTTAGCCAGGGCATCAAAATTTCCACCTGTTCCGATGGCAACAGAAAAACTATGTTTTTTTGAGACAGGTTTTAATTTTGCTAAATATTTTTCACAGTACTTCGTTAAATCTTTTTTCTGTTGTTCAACATTCAACAAGCGAACCACGCCTAGTGGGTAGCTTTTCGAAAATAAAACTTTAGTTTTAAGTAAGCCTGTAATTTCAGCGCTGCCTCCACCTAGATCAATAAGTAGTGAATGGCTAAAGTTATTTGATTTCGATTTAATAATGGCATTTCGAATTAGACGGGCTTCTTCTTGGCCAGTGATGACTTTAAGATCAATTTTACTGACTTTTTTAACCAATGAAATCACTGTTTTTTTATTTCTAGCATCTCGCATGGCGCTTGTTGCCAAGGCAATTGTTTTTTTAACTTTATGTTTTTTATTTAATTTTGCTATTTTTTTAAAGACATCGACTAACTCAAGAATTGTATCAGGTTGTAATTGGCGGTGCTTAAAGACATCGGTGCCCAGCCTTAATGGGGCTCTAAACTTTTTAACTTGCTCCCATTGGCCATTAGGTTTGATTTCAACAATCACTAAACGAATGGCATTTGATCCGACATCGACAGAACTTACACGCATAACAGCAGTATGATCTTTTTTTTGCCATATCGCAAGAAACACGGTTAAATAGCTCAATATGGAAAGAACAATAGACCTGCAATTAGAAGAACTTAAAAAAACAATTTTAGAAATGGGCGGGTACGTTGAAAAAGCCCTTAAAATCGCTATAGACGGCTTACTTAAGCAAGATTTGAAACTACTCAATTCAGTTCACGAAATTGAAAAAAATGTGAATGATTTGCAGATCAAAATTGATAATTTGTGTTTAAGTCTTTTAGCTAAACAAGGGCCTGTGGCTAAGGATTTACGTCTTATTTTGTCTGTGATTAAAATTAATACAGATCTAGAACGAATGGGCGATCAATGTGTTAATATTTCTTATTTAGGTAAAGATTTGGCACTGAGATCTGGCCCTAATATTCCGATGAATGAAATCGACCGTATGTCAGGGCTTGTTAGCGAAATGGTGAAAGGGTCATTGGATTCTTTTGTACGAATGGACGCTGCTGCTGCGACTCAAATCCTAAAAATGGATGATGAAGTTGATGCATTAAAAAATGCGATTACAGCAGCTAAAGTTAAAATGATTAAAGCTGATGCAAGTTTAACAGAATCTTGTCTGGACATCATTCAAGTAGCACGTAATTTGGAACGATTAGGTGATCACTCCACAAATATTGCTGAGGACGTGATCTTTGCCTTCACAGGGAAAGATATAAGACATGGTGCCAACTAAGATTTTAATTATTGAAGACGAACAAACAATCGCTGACCTCATTGAAATGAGTCTTAAAAACTTAGATGCTGAAACCGATAAAGTCACATCAGCTGAACAAGCTCAGTTTCTAATTCAAAACAAAAAATATGATTTAGCGATTGTCGATTGGATGTTGCCACAAGAGCAAGGCCCAGATCTGATTCAACGTCTTAAAAAAGATCATCCAAATTTATTATTTCTGATGGTCACTGCCAAAGCTGATACTGAATCAATTGTTGAAGGTCTATCACGTGGGGCAGATGATTATCTCACAAAACCTTTTGATAACCGTATACTACTAGCCCGAGTAAAAAATCTTTTACGACGTGTGCAGTACAATCAACATGTATCGTCTCAGAAATCTGAAGATGTGATTGAATTTAACGGATTAAAAATTGATTTTTTACGTGTGCAAGTTGCGGTTCGCGGTGAAAGTATTCATTTAACTCCGTCGGAATTTAAATTATTAGGACATTTGTTAAAATCACAGGGCCGAGTTTTAAGCCGCGATCAATTAGTGAATTTGATTCAAGGTGAAGATGTTACAGTGACCGGTCGAACAATCGATACGCATGTTTTTGCTCTTAGAAAAAAATTAGGTGATTGGGCTGACACCATTGAAACTATTCGTGGCATAGGTTACAGGGTTAATTACACGCAGTGATAGAAATGGGATTAATTTCTTTACTAGCGATTGCCTTGGTTATTGTTTTAATCCTTTGGTTCATTTCGTATCTTTATTTTTCACGTCAAATTAGAAAACAAACACAAAAAATGGTCCAGCTCATGAAAGCTGATGAAGACAAGTTGGCTAGGCCTGATGATGTCTTTAGCAGTGAAAGTGATTTATTTTCTGATTTAGAACGGGCCTCCTACACATTGAGGCGTAAATATTTACGCCTTAAAAAAAATTCACAGGATGAAAAATCAGTTTTTGAAACTGTGTTTTCTGGGCTTGAAGAAGCAATTGTCACTGTTGACCCGCAACTTAAAATTATTTCCTTTAATACAGCCTTTATGAAAATGTTTAAATGGTCACCGGATCCACAGTTGGTTTCAGGCCAACATTATTATTTACATGATGTGGTTCGAGCTCCGGAAGTTTTAGAAAGTTTTAAAAAAACTTTTAGCC
Organism: Bdellovibrio sp.; assembly: GCA_043756765.1. Taxonomy (GTDB): domain Bacteria; phylum Bdellovibrionota; class Bdellovibrionia; order Bdellovibrionales; family Bdellovibrionaceae; genus Pseudobdellovibrio. The sequence goes on from JAYUQO010000254.1 coordinate 6,062, forward strand.
AGCAAGAAACATTAAAAAATGAATATAAAGGCTATCGTTTATTTATTAGTTTACTGCCGACAGTCGAAGATCATGAAAAATGGGCATTAGGTGTTTTTTATGATTTATCAGAAATTCAAAAAACTGAAAAAATCCGTGTCGATTTTGTAGCCAATGCGTCACATGAATTAAGAACGCCATTAACAGTTATCAGGGGCTATACCGATTTACTACACAGTCAGTTGATAACTGATCAATCAGATTACTTGAAACTGGTGAAACCTATTCTTGAAAGTTCTCAGAATATGACCTTATTGCTGGATGATTTATTGAATTTATCAAAACTAGATCATCTTGATAAAATCGAAAAAGAAAAAATTGATGTTAAACAAATTACGATGGATGTTGTTGCCGAATTAGAACCCATTATTCTAATGCGCAATAAACGAATAATCACACGATTTGAAATCGAAACAATTCAGGCTGACCGATCAAGTTTATTGCAGATCTTAAGAAATTTAATTGTGAATGCAGTTAGGTATTCAGGTGATAGTTTTAATTCTGAAGTGGTTGAAGTCATTTGGAAAACGTCTCTGCAGCCGCATTTTGTTGAACTTCAAGTTAAAGATAACGGTGCAGGTATCCCAAAAGAACATCAAGATCGTATTTTTGAAAGATTTTACCGCATTGATAAGGGCCGTAATCGTAGTCAAGGCGGGTCAGGACTTGGCTTAGCTTTAGTGAAGCATCATACTAACAATCATGGGGGCCAAGTGGTTTTGATTTCCGAAACAGGCCAAGGATGTTGTTTTGTCTGCCGATTTCCAGAATGAAGCTTTCAATAAATATTTTTCTGAAATATATGGTCAGCGTTGGCCACAAATTTATGAATCTTTAAAAAATAAAGAAAAACAAACACAAAGACGAAATTCTTTTTTTGATCTTGATACTGAAACTGATACTACAGAAAAAGTCAGTGAATTTTACGCAATGGATCCAGCAAGTATTTGCGTGGCACAAGCTCTTGATCTAAAACCAGATGATCTGGTTTTAGATATGTGTGCGGCTCCGGGTGGGAAAACTTTGATTTTAGCTGAAGCTTTAAAATCCACGGGCAGTTTAACCTCGAATGAATTTTCCAATACCCGTCGCGAACGGCTTTTACGAGTTGTTCGTGAATATATTCCGTATCCACTACGGCAAAATATTTTTGTGACAGGTAAAGATGGAAACATATTTGGTAAAAATTTTTCTGAAACATTTGATAAAATTTTAGCTGATGTGCCTTGTTCTGGTGAAAGACATTTATTAGAAAATAAAGATGAATTTTTGAAATGGACAAAACGTCGCAGCGAAAATTTAGCTGTTAGACAGTTTTCGCTTTTATCGTCGGCTTATATAGCCTGTAAAACTAAGGGCACTATTGTTTATTCAACTTGTTCAATTTCACCGATTGAAAACGATCATGTGATAAAAAAATTGATTAAAAGACGTTCAGTTGAAATTTTGCAGCCTGAATTTTTAAAAACCAATAACGATGTTGAAAAAACTGAATTCGGTTATCAGGTCTTACCTGATAAGACAGGATTCGGGCCTATGTATTTTGCTGTGTTGAAAAAACTTCAGTAGAAGGTTCAGTAGAGATTTCTGAAGAAATCGTAAGACTAAACTGCGATAATCTAAAATTTTGTAAACTATAATGACCGTAAGTTTTAACGCGGTAAACATCTTGGACTTCGATTTTAATTTCTTCAAGCACGGATTCGCTTAAAGCAAACGGAGCATACATTTTTAAATGATTGATTTCGCTATAATACAACAAGCTAATACGTTCAATAAATTCGCGACCTGTTTCATAGATATTTTGGTTAGACTGGATTTCTTCATCAATTAATTGAGCGATCTGTGTTTTCATATCGATTTATTCGGCATTTTGTGGTACGACTTAAACTGTGAATTCGCCTAGTTTTAATGAATTTCAGTCGATCATTGATTATTTGAGTGAAGAACTCACCGGTAGCCAATTACAAGAAGTCCAGTCAACGACTGACGGCCTTGTATTGGGTTTTTACCGCTATCAGTTGTTGGCAGAAAACAGTCCAAAGTCTGTGTGGCTGGTTCTAGATTTAGACAAGGTTTTTCCGTTCATTGGTCTTTTTGATCATAACCCATGGCCAAAAATAAAAAAAACGACACCTGTGGGTCTTTTTGTAAATTCAAATTTTAAAAATCATCATATTGAAAAAATAGTTGTCGTTGCTAACTACGGACGTGTTGCTGAATTTTATTTTAAACATCCAGATATGAATTTAAAAATGGAACTGCGGTTAATACCGAAACAAGCTAATCTTGTTTTGACTGCGGATCGAAAAATAATATCATGGGACAAAGTTAAAGAGCTTTCGGCAGTGGACACGCATCAAAGTGAATATTTAGATAAAGAACAAAGATCAGTGCATTTTATTTTTAAGCAATGGTTAAACCGCAGATCAAAAATTAAAGTTGATTCAGCCGCCAGCGAACAAAGTAAAACAAACCCTTATAATCAGTGGGTTAATCAACGCCAAAAAGAAATCACTAAAAAAGAAAAAGCATTGTTACAAATCGATCAGCAGATGGTTGAAATGAATTCTATTCCGTGGTCTGAAATGGGCGAATACATCAAAGTTTATGGATTAAAAAATATTAAACTTGAATGGACCCCGTATTTAGATTTAGCAAAAAAAGCATCGCATAATATTGAAAAGTGTTTTACTAAAATGAAACAAGCAGCCACAAAAACTGAAGGGGCTGAGTTACGTAAAATGCAGCTGAAAAAAGAAATTGCAGCCCTTTCCGATCAGTCAGAGGATGCTTTTAAACTGCACCTTGATCGTTTAGTCGTAAAACAATCCGGTGTCGGGCAACGAAAAGCTTCTGATAGTCAATTTCGAAGGTTGAATATACCAGATTCAACTTTGATTACATTGATGGGAAAGTCAGCTCAGGATAACTTGCAGCTTTTGCGACAAGCTAAAGCTTGGGATTTGTGGATCCATTTGAAGGATTACCCCAGTGCTTACGCGATAATGCAGAAAGCCAAAGAACAAAAGGTGTCAGATTCAGCAATTACGCAAGCCAGTCAGTGGTTAGTGAAAGAATCTTTAAAAAACAAAAAAAATCTCGCAGGCGTCAAGCTTAGCGTGGTCATCACAGAATGTCGTCATGTGCGCCCAATCAAGGGCGATCGGTTAGGCCGAGTCACTTATCACCATGCGCGGGAGTTGTTGATTACCGTCTAGAACTTTGATCTAATAAATCGTTAGACAACAACGGAGTGCTGTCGAATGATTGAAGTCAAAAATTTATGCAAAAATTACGGTGATCGCGCGGCTATTAGTCATTTAAATTTCACTATTGAAAAAGGTGATGTGGTAGGTCTTTTAGGTCCTAATGGTGCAGGCAAATCAACAACAATGAAAATTATTACTGGTTTTATGGCACCGACTTCTGGCGAAGCACTCGTTTCTGGTTTTGATGTTTTCGAACATCCTATTGAAGTTAAAAAAAGAATTGGTTATTTACCTGAAACACCACCGGTTTATTTAGATATGACTGTGGTGGATTATTTAAATTTCGTAGCTGACTTAAAAATGGTCGATCCAAAAAAGAAAAAAGACTACATTCAGAACAGCTTATTAAAAACTCAAACTGAATCGGTGCAAAATCGTTTAATTCGTAATTTATCTAAAGGTTTTAAACAACGAGTTGGTCTTGCGCAAGCTTTGGTGTCAAATCCAGAAATTTTAATTTTAGATGAACCCACAGTTGGTCTTGATCCCAAACAAGTAGCGGAAGTCAGACAGTTAATTAAAGACTTACGTGGCCAACACACAATTATTCTGTCAACGCATATTCTTTCTGAAGTTCAGGCAACATGTAATAAAGTTATTATTATTCATCAAGGGCAAATTGTAGCTCAGGATTCAATTGAAAATATAGAAAAACTGAGCGAACAAAAAATACAGATTAGTTTAAGAACACGCAAACCTATTTTAGACAGTTCAATTTTTAAAAATCAAGTTGTTGATCTTGAAATGACAACTATGGATGACGGTAGTTATAAGTTAATTTTTAAAAATGATGAAGCACTCATTGATCAAGTTGCAAAAATTGTGATTGAAAAAAATTACGGTTTATTAGAATTAAAAATCACTAAAAAATCATTAGAAGATGTCTTTTTAAATCTGACATACGGGGTAAAAAACTAATGACAGCCATTTGGACTATTTTAAAAAAAGAACTTAAAGCGGTATTTCTAAGTCCTCTATTTTATATTATCATCTTTTTTGTTTCGTTAATATTAAGTATTACTTTTTCTGTGGCGATGTATAATTTCGCACAAATTTCATCAAATGCGATGATGAGCTTTGGTTTATCAAGCCCGCAGCAACAAAACATTCATTATATGGTTTTTCTATCACATTTATCTTTGGTGAATTTGATATTTATTTTTGTTATGCCAGCTTTATCCATGAGATTAATTTCAGAAGAAAAGAAAAATAGAACTTTTGATTTACTGCTCACGTCACCGATTCAATCTTATGAGATCATGATTGGTAAATTTTTATCTTTAGTGTTTGTGGTGCTGGCTATACTTTTTGTGGCCGTGATGTACATTTTTTCGGCTAAAAGAATCTTTGATTTTTCATTAAGTGCCGCCTTAGTAGCTGCTTTAGGAATTTTTTTAGTCGGTTTAGTTTATTCAGCCATGAGTTTATTCGCCTCAAGTCTTACAGAAAACACAATGCTTTCATTTTTTATAGGTATTGTTTTAAATCTTGGGGTCTGGATTATCGGCGGATTAAGTGATGTGGTCGATACGGCTTGGCTAAAAGCTATTTTAGAACAGACATCATTAAACAATCATCTGCAGGCATTGATCGAAGGTGTTATCCGCACAAATAGTTTAGTTTATTTCTTCAGTATTATTGTTTTATTTTGTTTCTTAACGGAACGGGTGATTGAGTCATCTCGTTGGAAGGCCTAACTATGAGTCATAAGGGTCGACTTCTTTTAGGAGTATCACTGGTTTTATTAGTCATACTGGGTGGATTGTATTTTGCTATTCAAGCATGGATGCCGTTTATGTGGATTGTTCTTGGATCAAGCTTAATGACAATGTTTGCATGGATTGTTTTAGATCGAAAAATTCTTTTAGACTTTTTTAATATGAAAACTACTAAGCATGGTTTTAGTTTAGGTTTACTTGTTCTTATTATGTTGGTTTTTTTAGTAAGTTTAAATTTTTTGGCTGTAAAGAAAAATAGCAATTTTGACTATTCAGTGTCTGGTCAGTTTACTATTTCACCGCAGTCAGTTCAAATCGTTCAAGCTTTAAGTTCGCCATTAGAATTTAAGTTTTTTTATAAAGCTGGATCTGAAAATGTTGAAAGTAGCAAAAAATCTTTTAGCCAAGTTGTTGATCTATTTAAAGGTGTTTCTAAAAATGTAACAGCAGAATTTATCGAAATGAATGAAAACCCTAAATTAACTGCTGAATTTTCAGCAAACAAAGGTATTGGCGAAGCTTTTGTTAAGTATAACGATCAAAAAATTCGGATTGAATCACAGTTTATCGGTCAACAAGGCCAAAAGTACAACGAACAAGAAGTCACCAACGCGATTATTAAAGCCACGCGAAAACAAAAAAAGAATATTTATTTCACCGAAGGCCACGGCGAAAAAGAATTCGAAGACGAAAAAAATGAAAAAGGAATCTATGCATTCAGGCAGCTTTTAGAAAAAAATGCCTATCAAGTTAAAAAAATAAACTTTGCAACCCAAACAACTATTCCTGCAGATGCTCATGTCATAGTGATAGCAGCACCAGAACAAGCTTTTCAAAAATTTGAAGTAAGCCTACTCGTAAATTATTTAAAACAAGGTGGATCACTTTTTGTGTCACTTGACGATCAGAACACAGCGGGTTTAGATGATTTACTTAAAGAATTTGGTCTTAAGCTAAATAAAAATTATATTTTTAACATACTAAAAACACCAATGGGCCAAGTTGTAAATTCTGCTGAAGCCACTGTGGCTGTCGGTTATTCTCCAATTAGCCCGATCACTAAAATGTTTTCCGCTAATTATACCTCTGTTTTTATCAGGCCTAATTCTTTAGAACAGCTTTCAGTGCCAACACTAGTTAAAACTGAACCCATCATTAAAACACCTGAGGCCTCAGTAGCACTTAAAAATTTAACTAGTGACACTTACGAAGGGCAACCGCAAGCGTTTGTCATAGCCGCTGAATCAACTGGCCAAATAGATAACCAATCAAAAAAGTTTAAAGCTGTTATCTTCGCAGATGGAGATTTTATTGCGAACACAACACTTGCTCAAAATGCGAATCGTGATATTTCACTGAATTCAATCGCTTACTTAGCTGAAGAGACCGATTTGATTTCGATAGCTGCTAAAACAGTAGGACTTACCACAATGAAAATGAACCCTGTCGAATTCACACAATTTTTTAAGTTTATGGTTGTTGGTTTATTTTTACCAATTCCATTTGTATTTTTAATTATTGGAATTATTTTATGGATGAAGCGTCGTCATGCGTGAGGTACTGTGAGTAAAAAATCGACTCTATTTGCACTAATCGTCTTATTGTTCGCTAGCAGCGTATATTATGTGACTGTCTATAAAGAAAATCATCTTGAAAAGATTTTAGAAAATGAATCTAAAATAGTTTTTTTAGATCCTGATCAAATTAACTATATTGAATTGATTAACCGCAATGCCAAAATTGTATTTCACAAAAACGAATCTGGCTGGTCGATTCAGGAACCAGTTTTAGATAATGCAGATAATTATAGAATGCTAGACGTTATTAAAAACTTAACATCAGATCAATATGTACTTATGGCTAAAGAGGGTACAGATATTAATTGGGCTGAATTTGGCTTAGATAAACCGATTGCTACTTATCTATTTAAAAATAACTCAGGACAATCTCAGAAAATACAGATTAGCGATTTGAAGAACTACGAAGATCTTCATTACGCACGTGTTGATAATAATAATCAAGTGCTCGTAGTAAAACCACAGTGGCTTAGTAATGCCACGCAAAAGTTAGTCTATTACAGGGATAAAAGGCTTTACAGAGGTTTAGTTTCTGCGGTTGAAACAATAACCATCAAGTCGTTAAGCAGTGAATTTATCTTACAAAAACAAAACGGAATCTGGGGGTCTGTTGCTAAACCGGACTACAAGTTAGATCAAGAAATCGTTCGTAAATTAATCAAAGATATTGCCGATACACCAATCCAAGATTATTTAGGCGAAGGTGAAATTTCTAAATCAGAAACTAAAGACAAAAAATTAAATCAAAAAGATTCCCTGAAAGTACAGTTTAAAACACAAAATGATCAATGGTCTGTTGTCATGAATTTACATGATACAGATAAATCACTTTATGCGATGACTGATCGTCCGACGTATTTAGTTAAACTTGATTTATCTAAATGGGAATTTTTTTCGAATTTAGGGTTAGATTATTTGCGTGATCGTAAAGAGGCTCTGCAGTTTGATATTTCAAAAATTAAAAACATAACTTTCAAATTTAATTCTTTGGATCAGCAATTCGTTAAAAAAAATAAAAACTGGTTTGAAGCAAACCAAATCGACAATCAAATTGATTCTGAAAAAATTGAAACAGTTTTAGATACAATTCATGACATGACAATAGATTCTTTTGTGACTGATTCAGAATCTGCAAAATTTGAGGGGCGCGAAATGATTATTTTAAAAAATGATGATGATCAGCTGATTTTGCAGCTTAATTGGGGTCCAAGTTTTAAAAAAATGATCAACGGTGCAGAAAAAGAAATTTACTTAGCACGAACCCAATTATCTGATCTGATTTTTGGCTTAGACAAAAGTAAAATTGATCAAATTAAAAATACTGACTTTAAAATATCAAAGAAGTCTTCTGATGATAAAAATTAAATCTCCGACTCGTGTTGATTTAGCTGGTGGCACATTAGATATGTGGCCACTTTATAATTTTACTAATGGCGCAACCACAATCAATGTGGCTATTGATATTTGGACACGTGTTGAACTAGCAATGGGTCAAGACAAAACCATTCAGATTGAATCCTTAGATTTGAAACAAACATGGACATTCAAAAGTTACCAAGACTTTAAATCATCAACCGATTCTAAAATTAAACTTTATCAATCTGTTATTTTTAAATTTGAAAAAAACTTTTCACAAAAGTTAAATCAAGGTTTTTCATTAAAAACCCAATCTGAAAGCCCGATTGGTGGCGGTTTGGGCGGAAGTAGCAGTTTAGTGATTTCGCTTTTAAAAGCGTTTGCAAAAGCTTTTTCATTTAAATTCAAAAATTCGCATGAAATGGTTCATTGGGCGCATAATATCGAAGCTGAAGTTTTAAATACACCAACTGGGACTCAAGATTATTATCCAGCAATTGGGGGTGGCTTGAGCCAATTGCAGTATAGTGCTTACGGTATTGACCAAAAAGTTTTTGAAACACAAGGGTCGCCTTTGTATGATAATTTTTTATTAATGTACACAGGCCGAACACACCATAGTGGTTTAAATAATTTTGAAGTTCTTAAATCAGCAGTAGCTAAAGATCAAAAAGTGTTGAGCGCATTACAGCAAATTAAAGTCATTGCAGACCAGATGCAGCGCGCATTAGAAGCAAAAAACTGGTCAATTATTCCTGAACTTTTTCAAGCTGAATACAAAGCTCGAATTCAATTAACTCCGGCCTTTACCAGTCCTGAAATCGAAAAACTGCACAAAATTGGCTTATCAAATGGGGCTGAGGCTGTTAAAATATGTGGAGCAGGTGGAGGAGGCTGTGTGCTGATCTGGGTGAAGCCCGCCTATCGCCAGAAAGTGATAGAGGCATGCGAAAAAGAAAAGTTTCAGTCACTGAACGCCAGACCAGTAAGTCCGTTGTCCGATTTATCGGATTATCTTTAGCTGGTGGTAAATCAGACAAAGCTTGTTTAGCTGTCCTTGAATATTATCCTGATAATAAAAAAATATTTCTATCTAGACTTTATGAAAAAATAAAATCAGATGAAAAAATATCTGGTGATTTAAAAATCCATGAATTGATTTTACAAAATGCAGACACTTTAAAATACATCGCTTTTGATACACCTTGGAATTTACCATACTGTATAAAGTGCGAACTAAAATGCCCTGGTTTCGAAGTTTGCCGCGAACCCCATATCGAATGGATGTGGAAACATGAAGAAGACCGTCTAAAAAAGAAAAAGCCAAAAAAATTATTTACACCTTACACCCAACGTGCGGTTGAAATGGTGCTAGCCAACAATTTAGAAGAAAGCTTTCATGCTCATCATGCGATGGGAGCCAATGTTGCGCCACTATTGGCACGCGCGAACTTTATTCAAAAAAGATTACCTTTTGAATGTATTGAGGTCTTCCCCCATTTGTCATTGTACCGCATTGGTCAGTCATTGAAACTGATGAAATCACAGATTGTAGATCACCGGGCAGCTTTCGGTGGGGATGAAACCCGTGCGCAGTTTTTACAGGCGTTAAATGAAAATGATATTGCTTTTATTTATCATCAAGATACAAAAAGCATGATTGAAAACAATCATGCTTTTGAAGCTTTTCTTTGTGGTTTTACAGCATTCTTAAAATATAAAAAATTAACTGAAGTCCGCCCTAAGGGATTTCCTAAAAACGAAGACTGGATCGATTTCCCAGTTAAAGATCTTAAGGTGAAGGACTTTACTTAAAGTTTTTAACACCTTGAGCAAGTAAAATTTTAATTAAGGATTGATAAGAAATATCCCGGTCAGAACTTAATGCTCTGATTTGGTTTAGTAACTGGCTAGGTAAACGAATTGATACAACTTGTGTCGGTGGAGTTTCCGGTAAGGTCAGTCCAAGATCACTTAATTTTAATGATTTGTTTGGATTAATAAAATCAGTTGTTTCGTTGAAGTCATAATCGGTAATATGTGTTTTATACATTTTAACTTTATCTTGAACAGTACTTTTTTTCTTCGGACGTCCAACTTTATATGAAACAGATTTTTTTGATGAACTATTTTTTTTCATAAAAACTTCTTTCCTTTTTTGAAGCGGTTCTGGCAGTTATAATTCGGACTTTATTAGACCTCATTGTAAAGCCAATAATAAGTATTCTGTTCTCTAAGCTTTGGGCGTAGGCGATATATCTTTTCTCAGAAGTTGAGTGTTTAATATCTTCGAATATTTTTATCTGAGGGTCAAAAAAGGCACTTTCAGCTTCTAGTCTAGAGACACCGTGCTTTTCTTCATTTTTATTGCTATTCCAGTCATCCCAGTCGAATTCCAAAACTCTCATATCTTAATTTAACATAATTATTTGTAATGTCAATAACTACAAGTAATTATGTTGGAATGCTATTGATATGTCTTTAAATGTCTCAGTGTAAAACACTTGGTCATTTTCTAGTCGTTAAATCAAATAAATGCTATTTTAAGCTTGGAGTAGTTGTTGCTAAATAAGCATTGAGTAATAACAACAACACAAAGGAGATTTTTATGAAAAAAACAATTTTAACACTTATTCTTTTAGCGAGTGTAAATTCACAGGCCGGATTTTTTGACGAGTTAGATAAAGTCAAAAAAGCTGCTGAAGTCGTTAAAGACATTACTGGTAAAAGTGTGCACTCGTGTACAGCTAAAACACCATTTGACGGTAGCTACACAGCAGAAGCAAGCTCTGAAAATGCAGCTAAAGCTGATGCCGAAAATAAATGTATCTCTGCTGGTGTAAGCTGGATGTTCTGCGATGATATTAAGTGTGTTAAGCGATAGTCGATTTACTGAACCCCTACTTCCCCTCAGAAGCCTCTGCCTGCCTTACAACGGGTAGGGGTTTAAACATGTCTTTAATTCCAGGAATCTGCATCGGGATTTTTTCTAAAGATGAAATCCAAGTTTCTGGTGTTTCCATACAAAAAAATGCATTCCATTTTTCATTTTTAGATTTTAATCTGCGATAAACAAATTGTAACATTTCAGCGCGCAAGTGGGCATCGTAGCGTAATTTATGACCTTCGCTTGGGAACATTTCAGCTTGAGTCACCAGCGAATCTAAACCAAAACGTTCGCGCATCATATGACGTTGTTCAGGTTGATATCTTAATGTACCAATAGAAATAATATTTACTTCAGCCGGTGTAAAAGTTGATGTGATAATATCAACAAGTTCTGCGTAATTATTTTTCCAGTTTTCGTGATAGATCATTGGATCAATATGAAAAGCCAATTGATAACCTTGATCACGGCATTTTTTCGCAGCAGCGATGCGTTCATGTAGTCTTGCGGTCCCGTGTTCTTCTTTATTGATCACGTAAGCTGGGTTGATCGACCAACTGACCACAATATTTTTTTCGCCTTTAAGATCTACAAACTGATCAACTTTATCAGATTTTGTTTTAAATTCGAGTGTCCAATTCACCTGTGGCCTAAAAAATTCAATCAATTTTCTTGAATACAATGTGATTTCATCAAGTGATAATGAATCAATGACTTCACCAGTGCCTACACGAAACGGATGATTGGGGAATTCAGTCATCATTATTTTCAATTCAGCTAAAGCTTGATCAATATTAGTGTAGATTAAAGACATTTTGGTATTTAAATAACTTTGCAAATAACAATAGCTGCAATTCATATTGCATTGGCTACCAAGATTTAAAACATGATAATTACAGCACGTTAAAGTTTTTTTCTGGGTGGCCCCTGGGCAGCGTTTAAAAAATTGGCCTTTGAATTCAGTCAGTAATAAAGTTTTTTTCGATAGATTAAATTCATCCGCAGTCATAGAACCACGATGCTTATTAATAAAATCTGAAGGCACTACTTCAATGATTTCTGTTGGATAAAGACGTCGTACGTTTCTAGCCACTTCGGAATCATTTGAAGCTTGATCAATGTAGATTTTTTTAAATTCAGGCAAAGCCACTTTAGGAATCCTTCATTTGTTGTTGGACTCGTTCAAGAGAAGACATCACTTTAATCAAGTCTGCTTCTGAAGTAATAAAAACTTTTAACTCAATACCCGATCTATCCCCACGGCGTTCGAATTTAGTTTTAGAACCATAAGGCCAGGGTAAGGCTTCATATTTTTGTTTAAGTTGTTCATCACGTTGAACAGTCGCCGGATATCGTAGTTGATAAAGATGATCAGCCCATATTGGGTAGCTGGTTGCTTTTTCAAAAAGAACTTCGCTGTGGCCCATTAAAATAAGATCTGTGATTAAATCGATCGTTTTGATGGATTCAGAATAAGAAGCTTTTAATTCAATTAAATGCAGGACCACAGTGTTAAATAGTTTCCAGTGCAGATCATTTTTAAGGCTTTGAATGGGGTTCAGATCTGAACTTTTAATTTTTTTAGCTGTAAGCCAATCTTGTACAGCAGCGCGGCTATCATTGGCAGTGGCTTTATCTAATAAAAGTTGGACTAAATCTAAACTCATGTCTAGGTGCTAAATCATTTTCTTTCTTTTGGCAATCATGGGGTCTTCTTGTATCATGAAAGTGCATGAAAAAGTGGAGAAATAGCGCTGAAATGAACCTTGATGTGGTTTATTTCAATTATAAGCCGGAAATTGATTTTACCAAGTACAACGAAGTTTTCGTTTGGGATTTGGATAAAACCTATTTGGATACGTCTATTGATTCATTTAGAGGTCTATTAAGTACCATTTTTGAAAAATCACTGACTAAAAAAAATATTCCTGGAACATCTGAATTACTTTTAAGTTTAGCTGAAACCAGAAAACAGTATTTCAATGAAACTCATTTCCCTTTATTTTTTGTGTCGGCATCACCTCCGCAAATGGAATCAAAAATTGTTGAAAAATTTGCGCTTGATAAAATTGAGCCACTAGGTATGTTCTATAAAGACAATTTAAAAAATTTAGCACCTTCTAGATTACTTTTCTTGAAAAAACAAATTGGTTATAAACTGCAGGCTTTATTGCAATTGCGTTCGCAATTAAATGCGGAAGTCCGAATGATTTGTTTTGGTGATGATTCAGAATCTGACGCCCTGATTTATAATTTATTTTCTGATGTGTGTTCCCGCCGTCAAACACCTGCACAATTACAAAAACTTCTAGAAAACTTGGGTATTACAACAGCACAAATTGAAGAAATACTAAGTCTGCAGGCTATAATTCCAATTCAAGATCCACTTGAAAAAGTTTATATTAATTTAGCTACAGACACAGACCCTGATTACTATATGAAATTTGGTCGTAGAACATTTGCCACTTACGATACTTTTCAGATGGCTCTAGATTTAGTGCAAGATCAAAGGCTTTCATTGGTGCAATTAGGTTATGTGATTCAATCTTTAGAGCAAAAATATAATTATTCAAACGGACAGATTATTAAAAGTTTTGAAGATTTAATTCGAAGACGAGTACTCGGGCTGTCTTCTTTTGAAATGATTAAAAATTATTTGATCGAAAAAAATAAAATATCACTGACGTGGCATACGAAAGTCGAACCTCTTAAAGAAAAAGTGGTTGAAAACGGTCACGTTTATCAATTAGAAGGTCTTTTTGAACCCTGGGTTAGAACTGATACGGATTATGTGAGAGATTTTAATTAGAATACCAAATTAATAAAATTTATTAGTCAAATTTCAGTGGAAAAACAGTCGTGACTGATTTTCCTTCGAATTTAGGAAATTTAATTCGGGCGACTACTTCAACAAGACAAGATTTAAACGATTTGTCCTCAATATCTGATCTAGCGATATCTATTTTAATCACTTGCCCGCGGTTTGAAATTTCAAATGAAATCAAAACTTGGCCCTGTGCGAGTTCAGCTTTTTGGATCAGCTGGCCATAGCAGCGAAAAAAATCAGATTTTTTACTGGATAAAATCTCTTCAATTTTAGCTTGCGATAAAGTGTTGCTGTTTGAAGCCACAGACTGTTGCTGTCCCAAAGATCTGAGCACTTCCATATTTTTTTCACTGGATAAAGCATAGTCTTGTGCGGTTAATTGCCGACCATCTTTTCTAACCCAGAAAGACGGCGAAGAGCCAAATTTTTCAACGATAATGTCACCAAAACGAACAGTGATTAAAATGGTCTGATCATCACTTTTTTCAATTAAAATTTCTGAATTTTCAAGTAAACGAACCTGTCCTTTAGATTCAGTTAATTCAAGAACGACTTCCGATTCTTGTAAAGTTTTAACAATATCAAGATGACGAAGCTTCATTCCAATTTTGGCAATTGTTTCTTCGTATTGATCAAGGCCGTGGGTTTTAACGCCGGAACTTTGTTCTGATTGGATATCAGTAATTTGAGCTAAACTTGAATTCGAAAATAAATTAAAAGACTTCTCTGGTGATATCAAAGAAAGACTAATCAGTATCAATCCTAGGCAAACCAGCCCAACGATGATTTTATTTTTCATCAATTACTTTTTATTTGGTAGTTGTTGCGGCTGGAACTTCAGTCGCTGTTGCCGGTACAGAGTCAACAGGAGTTGCAGCAGCAGGTGCGGCCTCAACTGGTGCTGTCGGAGCAGGTAATGCGACTCCTGAATCAAGAATTGATTTCTGACCACGCGCTGAAAGCATAGCTAAAGAAATACAAGTGATCACAAGAATTGCGGATACGATTTTAGTCATTGTGCTGGCTAATGAAGTGGCTCCGTTAGCACCAAGAACTGAACTTGAAGAACCTTGTGAAGAAAATACTCCACCACCTTTAGAATCTTGAATAAGAACAAGTGCAATTAACGCTAAACAAGCGATAATGTGAACAGTGGCAATAAAAGTAATCATGTGATCTCCTTGGTGATCTCTTCAACTTAAGCGGTTAGCAGTAGGCTAACTTAACCAAACAGTTCATTCTCGTCTAGTAAGCTTTAAAATTACGCGGTGTTTAAGAGTGACAAAATGAACAGTATAGGACATACCTTAAAAATGTTTTTCGTGGTCTTTGAAGGTTTAGATGGTTCAGGCAAATCCTCTCTTATGAAGAGACTGTGCGAGCATTTGCAAAAAATGAATCAACCTGTCGTTATGACCCGAGAACCTGGCGGAACTCTGCTGGGTGATGAAATAAGAGACATAATTCTTAAACAACAAACTGAACCGCCAACTGACCGAGCAGAATTACTTCTTTATCAGGCCAGTCGCGCCCAACATGTTGCTAAAATCATAATGCCCGCATTAGCTGAAAAAAAATGGGTTTTGTGTGATCGTTTTTCAGCAAGTTCAGTGGCTTTTCAAGGTGGAGGCCGTGGTTTATCAACGGAACACGTTGAATGGCTGAATCGTTTTTCGACCAAAGACCTAAGTGCAAACTTGACTGTGCTTCTGGATTTATCTGTCGAAGAATCTAAAAAACGACGAACAGGTAGGTCAAGTGCAACAGGTTTATCTGAAGATCGCATCGAAGCCGAAGCTGAATCATTTCACGAAAAAGTTAGACAATCATTTTTGACTCAATCAAAACTGAATCAAAAAGAATGGCTTGTGCTAGATGCTTCAAAAACGCCTGATGAATTATTTCAAATTTTAATGAATCACTTAAGAGGTCTTAAATGGCTATCTTAATTGATCAAGTGATTGGCCACGAACAATCAATCCAACAGCTTGATCAATTAGTACTTTCTAAAAGATGGCCACAGGCTTTAATTTTTGTTGGCCCTGAAAGTGTTGGCAAAAAAAAGATCGC
>JAYUQO010000255.1:0-2825 GCA_043756765.1 Bdellovibrio sp.
TTATAGTATTCATTTCTTGCGCGAAGTGTAACGTCTGATCATTGACTGTGAATACAACAAGATTAGACTTTAAGGCGATACAAAAAAGCTATGGAGATCATTGAATTATGGGTACATTTGAGTTTATTGAAAAGTACGGAGACCACGAAGAAATTTTATTTTGCCACGATAAGAATGTGGGTCTTAAAGCCATCATTGCTATTCATAACACTGCTTTGGGACCAGCCTTAGGCGGAACAAGAATGTGGAACTACAAAACTGAAGAGGAAGCCTTAATCGATGTTCTTCGTTTATCAAAAGGCATGACTTACAAGGCCTCTGCAGCAGGGTTAAATTTAGGTGGTGGAAAAGCAGTGATCATCGGTGATCCTAAAACGCAAAAATCAGAAGGTCTTTTCAGAGCGTTCGGTCATTTTGTGAATTCATTAAACGGAAAATATATTACGGCTGAAGATGTCGGAACGTCTGTTCAAGATATGGAACACATCTATATGGAAACACCTTGGGTCACGGGGATTCCAAAAGATTTCGGCGGATCAGGCGATCCATCACCGTACACCGCTCATGGTGTATTAATGGGAATTAAAGCTGCAGTTCATGAAAAATTTAAGACTGATAATCTAAAAGGTCTTCGGGTTGCGGTTCAAGGCTTAGGAAACGTGGGTCTTAATTTAGTTAAATATTTAATCGAAGAAGGTGCCGTAGTCACTGTCGCTGATATTGATCCAGTCAGAGTTAAAAAATGTCATGATCAATTCGGTGTCAAAGCCGTAGCACCTGATGAAATTTTAGCTGTCGATTGCGACATTCAAGCGCCTTGTGCAATGGGTGCAATCATCAACGATCAAACAATTTCAAAATTTAAATGTAAAGTGATCGCTGGCGGTGCTAATAACCAATTAGCAGAAGCAAAACATGGTGATCAGCTTCGTGAATTAGGTATTTTATATGCACCTGATTACGTTGTGAACGCTGGCGGATTAATGAATGTATTTGTCGAGCTTGAAGGTTATTCTCCTGATCGCGCTTTTGAAAAAACCCGCAAAGTTTATGATAATGTTAAAAAAGTTTTCGAAATTGCACAGCGTGATAATATTGCAACACACACTGCCGCAGATCGTTTAGCTGAAGAAAGAATTAAAACGATCGGATACCTTAAGCAACGTCATCCGGGGAAGTCTAATCGTGCATTTACAACTTTAAAAGAAATTTACAACAGATAATTACTACTTAAGGAAAAGGAATTCTATGACAAATTTTACAGCAAACTTTACAACAAATTTTTTTGAGAAAAATATTAAATCAATTGCAATCACCGCAGCTTTTGGGCTTATGATTGGTCTTGCTTTCACAATTTATCAGTATCGCCAAACATCTCAGGAAGCTAAACTTCAAGAGCAATTTTTTACGATCGAGATTAAAATTAAAAAAATGAAAGAAGAGCAATTCAAAACCACTCAGGAAGCGAAACAAGATGTTAAGGGTGCAGCGAAGCCTGCAACAGTTTCAGTCCCAGAATTACAAGCTGAACTTGAAGCTTTTGTAACAACAGCACAAAAAACTGTAGCCGGTCAAATGGCGGCTCTTGAGTTAGCACAAATTCTAATGACAGAAAATAAACCAGATTTAGCCGCTGAATGGTTAACAAAAACTGAAACAGCGTCTTCTAACTTAACCAATCTACTTGTTCGCATGAAAAAAGGCCAAGCCCTGTCGCTAGCAAATAAATGTGCCGATGCAATCGCAGTGTGGGATAAAGTGGTTGCTGATTCAAACGCGCAGTATTTACACATCGAAGCTAAAGTGAATCAAGCTTTGTGTTACAAGAACATGAATGATTTAGCCAAAGCTGAAGATGTCCTTTTACAAATTAAAAATAATACAAAAAACGGTGAGTATTCAGCAGAAAAAAACCCAGACGTTGAAAAAGTTTTGCGTTTGATTCAATTTCAGAAAAACGCAGGAATTTAACCTGTGTTTAAAAAATCTGTAAATCTTATTTGTTTGTTTGGACTTTTGTCTTTTATTGTTTCTTGTCAATTAGCGCAATCAACGCTGAAAACAGTTTCACAAAAAAACTCAGATACTCGTTCGCAAACTTTAGAAGTAAAACCAATTTGGGTTTCAGATCTATTGTCTCAAAAAAATCTTGGCTATCGCAAAATCAATCGTTTTTCGCCGATTCTTTACAAAGACCTGCTGATTACTGCTAATTCAATGGATGGCCTAAAATCATTTGATATTTTGGATCAATCATTAAGATGGTCTTTTAAAATTGAAAATGGTGTTGAATCTTCAGGGGCAGTGATCAATTCAAGATTATTTGTTGGCGGATTAAATGGGATTTTTTATTCCATCGATCTTGATTCGGGTAAAGTAATTTGGGAATTCGACACAAAGAGCGAAGTCGCAGCAGAGCCATTGATTCAAGATGGTTACGTTTATTTTGTTAGCGGTGGAAACATTTTATACTGCCTTGATGCCACAAACGGACGTCAAATTTGGGTTTACAACCGCCAAGACAATTCAAATCGTATGACAATCAGAGGTGGAGCAAAACCAGCCTATTACCAAGGACTTATTTATCAAGGATTTAGTGATGGATCTTTAGTTTCATTAAGTGCTAAAACGGGGACTCCACAATGGGAAGTTTTAATAAACCGCAATACAAAGTTTAAAGATATCGATGCATCCGCAGTCGTAGAACAAGATACAATCTACATCAACAGTTATGATGATAAAATCTATGCGGTATCAAGAAGTTCAGGAACAATATTATGGTCCTCATCAAACGGTGGTTACAGTGCGCCAATAATTTCTGGTGA
>JAYUQO010000256.1:0-2812 GCA_043756765.1 Bdellovibrio sp.
TTCTAGTTCCCATCTTTCAATACCCCCAAACGAAAAAAGCCTCAACTTATTATAGTTGAGGCTTTTTTAACCTGTCCACTTTTAGGGGTACAGATCATCAAGCTCCCTTTTTTTTCTTAGTCTTTTAAATCGCAAGGTCGATCTTTTTGATGCTTGTGCTCATGGTCGCAAGGTTTATTGTTATGTTTATGCTCATGAGCCTTTTTTTCTTTTTTTGATTTATCACAATCTTTCTTTTTATCCTTACAGTCGTCTTTATTTTTATCTTTACAGTCTTTTTTCTTCTTTTTGCAATCATCCTTTTTTACTTCTTTATCTTTGCATTTTTCTTTCTTAGGTTTTTTGCAATCTTTTTTGGTTTGACCATAATTTTCTTTTGAAGCGCTTTCTTTGTGGTCTTTCATGCAATGTCTGCAGTCATGTTGACCAGGTTTACATTTACGACAATCAAAGTGATCTTTTTTGTAAGTAGGACACTCATTGGGATCATCTGGAGTAACGACTGGCGGAGTTGTCGGTTGCGATACACCCGGAGTCGATGATGTAGTCGGCGTTGGTGTCAAAGGCGGAGTCGTTGGCAACGTTGGTTCTGAAACTACCGGAGTCGATGATGTTGTTGGAGTTGGTGTTTCAGACACCGTTGGTGTTGAAGATGTTGTCGGAGTCGATGAAGCAGGAAGCGTTGGAGGATCGGTCACTTCTGGTAATGGTGTTGGTTCTTGTTCTTCAACAACACAACTTTGGAAAAAATATGAACCAGATAATGATCCGTTAGCGCAAGTTCTAACTTCTTGTTTACAAGCTGACCCAGCATCAACTGATGGAGCTAAGTAACCCATGACGTTTTGACCATGAGTAATTGTTTGACCGTTGAATAAACAACTCGCCGGCGCTGCTACTTCGCAAGAAGCATATTTGCTTGAACCAGACAAAGCACCGTTCGAACAAGTTCTAGTTTCTTGCTGGCAAGATTCACCAAAACCAACTGTTGATGTTGCGTAAGATAAAACATTTTGATCATGAGTAATTGTTTGACCGTTGAATAAACAACTCGCCGGCGCTGCTACTTCGCAAGAAGCGTATTGGCTTGAACCAGACAAAGCACCATTTGTACAAGTTCTAGATTCTTGTAGGCAAAATTCACCAAAACCTACAGTCGATGTGGCAAATGCTATTGAACTTCGACCATGAGTAATCGTTTGACCGTTGAATAAACAACTCGCCGGCGCAGCCACTTCGCAAGAAGCATATTGGCTTGAGCCAGATAATGATCCATTTTCACATGTACGCATTTCTGATTGGCAAGATCCGCCAAATGCGACATTTGAATTTAAATAAGTTGTTAAATTTTGACCGTGCGAAATTGTTTCACCATTAAACAGACAACTTGCAGGAGAATCAACAGCGCAAGAAGCGTATTGGTTTGAACCAGATAAAACACCATTCATACAAGTGCGTGTTTCTGATTGGCAAGATCCACCAAATGTCACAGTTGAATTAACGTAAGCAGTGACTGACCCGCCATCAAGAACTTCTTGGTTATTGAAAGAACAACTTTGATTATCACCAGGGATTACAAAATCACCAGGAATTTGAAATGCTTCTGTTGCTGAAACATTTTCAGATAGACTTGAAAACTCTCTACTAAGTGACGTCGACGCATCCTGAGTGCTGTTTGAACCTTTTTGACAGCCCATAATAATAAGTGATGATGCTGTTAATGAAAGAACTAAAAAGTTTTTACAAAACTGAATGTTGAAATTAGTGATCATTTGAAACTCCTTGTCACATTGATCTAGCCACACATTTAGTTTGAACCTGTTAGCGTTTAAATTTCCATTAAAAAAAAGAGCTGTGTCTACATAGAACATGCAAAACGAGAATGTTAAATATAGTGAAAAAAAAATAGACAATAAATCGACAATTCTAAAATGTTAATAACTAATAAACAGTAGGCCACCGTTTTTTAAACGATCGATCATATAGCTTTGAAATTGATTTTCTATAGCAGGGCAGCCAAAGCTACGCCCAACTTTATTGACATTCACATAGCTAGCAGAGTGCATAACTATTGCTCTTTTACGAGCATTAGAGTTTGTCTTTTGCAAACCATCCATGCGCACAGAATAGCCATGTTTGCCAGAATAGGTTTCAGCCACCATATAGCCTCCAAGGCTTGATTGCAGACTGTCTGGTGTGTTTGTAAATGATGTAGCCCAACCATTCGCGTCGGTGTCAGAATTTTTACCGTGAGCCACAAAGTGCGTTTGTACTTCGCCTGTCGTTAAGTTGACTAAAAAAAGCCTGCGGCTACCGCTGTGTAATAAAAAATCAGCAATGGCTAAAAATTTTTGATTTTTAAATTGCGCACGATAAGTCTGAAAAAAACCAATTCCAGCCTCAAAAGCTTTTTGTGGAATTAAATGTTGCGGATCTAGATGGTTTAAATCATCAGACAATTGAAAGTTATCATCAGCATCAACACGCTGTAATTCTTGATCTAAAATTGACCGAGCATCAGAGCTAGGTTCACCTGCAGGTAAATCAGTTTGATCAGATTCAGATTCAGATTCAGATTCAGATTCAGATTCAGATTCAAAACTAGATGTGGGCTGACAACTGCTTAAAGCTAAACAAAAAGAAATAAGAATACCGTAGAAAAAATTCTGATTAAACATATCTGATCATTATAAAATTGATTTTTTGAATTAGAAAATAAAATGAAAATGTTTAACCTTAAGTCTGGCCGAGGTCTGGCTTTTGATAAAAAAAAGAGGCCTCAAATGAGACCTCTTCGATATTCAGTTTTGTG
>JAYUQO010000257.1:0-7470 GCA_043756765.1 Bdellovibrio sp.
AATTTTTAAGTACGGCACGTAAGTCTTTTGAAAGATTCGACATCAATTCGATATCAGTTACACGGGCTTCATACACCCATTTGAAAATTTGTTGAGCACGGAATTTTTCTTTACCATATTTTTTAAGGTAGGCTTCTAGATCGGCTAAAGTGAAAGAGTAAAAATTAATAGGTTCAGGTGTTGCAGAAACTGATGGAGATAAGACAGCTTCTTTTTGCTCAATTTGCAGTTCGGTAGGCGTCATTGGCCCTCCTTTTTGTGACTTATTACAGTCGATTGAATTTGAACTGATGGTTTAACCAAAAAGTCGGGCTTTGTCTAGTGGCGGATTAAAATGGATGTAAAAAAGTTATGTCGACTGGATTGCGGCTTTAAGTTCTGCCATGTCACAAGGAACACAGCCTATCTTTGCCACAACGATTCCCGCAGCGTAGTTAGCTAAAACACAGGCTTCAGCAAGGGTTAACCCAGCTGCCACACCTAATGATAAAGCGGCAATAACTGTGTCGCCTGCACCCGTTACATCAAACACTTTTTTAGCAAACGTAGGTACTTGAACAACTTGTGAATCACTTGAAAAAATCGACATACCGTCTTTACCTTGTGTCAAAACGACATCTTTAGCACCTGTCATTTTTTGTAAAGCTTTACCGACAGTTAAAACACGTTCGTTAAAATTTTCAATATCTTCTTCGTGAATTTTTGTTAAAGCTAAAGCTTCATTGTAATTCGGTTTGATCAAATCAACGCCTTTATAAAAATCGGCGAATTTTGTTTGATGAGGATCAACCATAAGATATTTTTTATGCTTTTTAGCGACAGAAACAATTTTTTCAATTAAAGACACTGAAAAAATACCTTTAGCGTAATCTTCTAAAACAACAATGTTCACTGAAGGCATTAAACTTTCAATTTTTGCTAAAATTTTATTTTCAGTCTCAATGGATAAATTTTTTCGAACTTCATAATCAACGCGCACTAAATGATGATGACCTGTCATCATGCGTGTTTTTCGGGTCGTCGGACGGCTTTGATCGATCACTAAATGCGAATGGCCAACTTTTGATTCTGATAAAAGTTTTTTTAAAATTTCAGCACCAGCATCTGCACCAATGACAGAAACCAATTCAACTTGCCCGCCAAGGCTAATAACATTCTGGGCCACATTAGAGGCCAAACCAAGGCATTTGTCTTCGCCAGTGACTTCTAAAATAGGAACCGGGGCCTCTGGACTAATGCGTTTTACCGAACCAGTTACATATTCATCAACACCAACATCACCAACGACCATAATTTTTTGCGATGAAAACAATGACATTTTTTCAATGAGTTTAGACTTAACAGCCTGATCAATTTTGAATTGGGTTATTGCATTTGACATATAGCGTGTCCTTCAATCATATTCTGCATCATTAATATGCGATACGCTGATAGAAAACCACAATTTCAAAAAAATCACAATCTCATTTATAAACCAGCGTATATTACTGCAGGTGAAAAAAATGAAATCATCAACTATTTAGAATCTTTATATCCCATTTGGGAAATGCGCTTTTCACCGTCTAATCCCCCACCTGAGGGCGAAGACAATCGATCACTTCTTCGTCCCGTGTATTGGCTAGGCAATTGGCAATTTGCCTGTTTGAACTACTACCATCCGCCCAAGGGCATTGAAAATCGCTGTGTCGAAGCCGAAAACTATCCACTGGTGATTGCCAAGATCGTTCAAAAAATTGAAGCTTTGGTTCATGAAAATTTTAGTGAAAAAGACATCCCCAGAGGTTGGCATTTAAATACATGTCTGATTAATTTTTACGGCAACAAAATAGACACAAAAAATAAAACATCAACGGATGTAGCCCGGGTCGGCGAACATAAAGACTTCGAACCTGGCCCCGTCGGATCGATTTCATTTGGTGAAAAAGCGATGTTTCAATTTGTAAAAAGCGAAAGTAAATCTAAAAAAAGTGAAGTGGTTTTACAACAGTGGCTTGAAGATTCATCACTGCAAGTTTTCGGTGGTGATAAATTTAAAAAACAATTATTTCATCGTGTTCAACGTGTTGAAGAAAAAGGTTTTCTTTTTAAAAACATGAAGACCACTGATTTTGAAACTCGCAGAATTAATTTTACTTTCAGATACGTTCCCAACGATCACATTAAATCTTTTTCAGAATTACCCTCCCACTTGCTGTCCGATATTAAGCCCTATGTGAATGAGCTATCTAACCGCTCTGATTTCTGGAAGACTCAGTTAGACTAAATCCGAAATTCGGTTATTTGTGTCTATGTAATAGGTTTTAAATTGAGTTTTGATTTTGCACTGATTGCAAATCATGAATGAAATTATCAAACAAGATTATTTTAAATTAATCAGAGATCTGAACAAATCAAACAGAGTTGAAAATAAATCGACAAAGCTCATTTTTGTAATTGAAGACAATAAATTTTATGCGAAACTATCGAAAGATCAAAAAGTTCTTCTGTGTGAAAGCAGAAAAAAGCAGTGGCTCACATCTAATTATAGTTTGTATCCTATGCTGGCAGATTATATTGCTGATTTTTTAAATGAAAATCAAATTACAGCTGATTTGACGAAAATGATAAGACTAAGTATTTTTCAGATGCCTGACTAGGCTCATAAGTTCAATTTGGAGTTGTGCTTTGTCAATTGGTTCTCTTTTATGAAAATCAATTGTCTCACTGAGCATAATATTAAAATTTACTATTAAGTTTTTATCAATGTATGACAAAATTGGCAGATCATTTTTATCATTTTCAATGAAAGCATGTGGACGGTTTCTGTTTAAAGCATCAGCTCTTAACTTGTCATTCAACTGATCTGTGTAATTCGAATAAAATATGATTTGGAACGAATCTGCGCTTTGAAAGTCAAAAACGACGACTTGATTGCCGTACGGCAAAACAAAGTTTTTGATATTTTCGATATTTTGTAGGCTTTGCTCGTAGGTCATAGAAACTTTTCGGCTGTTTTTTATGACCACTGAAATGAGCTAGACTTTAGTGCGTGATCATTCCCCGTTTAAGCATTTCGACTAAGAATGGCCATTGGTATTCTGAAGCCAGCCCACAATGAAGACCCTTTAAATCAATAAACTGAGTATTTTGAAAATTTCCAGGTTGTTTTTTGCTTCTGATCATTTCTGTATTGATATCGTTAGCTACTGCTGGGTCATCGGGTGTTGTGTAAATTGTGATCGGTGTATTTTTATTTTCGT
The DNA here is from genome assembly GCA_043756765.1 of Bdellovibrio sp. Lineage (GTDB taxonomy): Bacteria > Bdellovibrionota > Bdellovibrionia > Bdellovibrionales > Bdellovibrionaceae > Pseudobdellovibrio. The sequence continues at coordinate 3,240 of JAYUQO010000257.1, forward strand.
AAAATGACCAGAAGTCATTCAGTTCGAAAAAAGTTTTACTGTTGTTAACATGACTAATAAATTTTTCTGGTAATTTTAAATCTGGGAATTCAATTTGGAACGTTTTAAATTCAAGAATAGGTTTTGATTTTTCCTTATTCATTTTTTTTAAAATTGATGGCAAGAACTGGGGTTTGAAATCAAAAACCATGGGCCAAACGTTATAATTTATTTTTTCAGCTAATTTTGGAATACGAATGCGGTTCCAAACATCCACTCCGACTTGAAATAACCCTGTATTACTTAATCTTGAAAAGTTTTTTTCTAAATTGACCACTGGACAAAAAAGTTGGACTGAAGACAGAATAGGTTTTTTTTGCGATTGTTCATCTAAGTATTGCGTCACAAAAGCCCCGTGTGCACCCAGACTTACACCAATTAAATGAATTTCACTGATGTGCGGACTCCATGAAAACTTTTTCTCACGAATCATTTGTAAAATAAAATAAGTTTGCAGACCTTCTTCGATTCCACCAAAACTGTAATCCGTATTTGTTGATAAATGTCCGTGGCTGGTTAAATTTTCTAAAACCAAAATGTTATAACCTAAGTTTTCAAAAGCAATTTTAGCTAAAAATCGTTCGGCAAAAACTTCATCGATATTGCCGTGAATACCTAGACGAATGATGACCAGAGGTTTGATTCCCTGCTGCAAACCCAATAAACCCCTGATTTTCAAATTGGGTTGCAACTGAATTTGTATTTTTTGAAACTGTTTTTTGTCACTCATTGCAAAATCAATCCAAAGTTTACTTTTACTGCTGTCGAAGATTGAAAGTTTTTCTGGCAATTCGCATTTCGCGGGATTCAGCTTTCGTGATGAAAAAGTAAGCTTGCAAGCGTCGGTTGCAGTTTGTGTTGGCTTCCAGCCCGAAAGTCCAGTCAGAATCTGAAACAAGGGTTGAGGATAAGATGTTATTGGCGCTTGATTCGATATATCTGTAACCTGAACAGCAATGCCCGTTGAAACGCACAGCTGCATGAAAATCAAGATTAGAGTTTTAGCTCGACAGAACATAGTGCTTTTTTTACAATAGATTCATTTAAATTTAAAGGAGTATTTCCCATGACCGCACAAGACAATCTGAACCCACAATCTGAAGCTCATATGCATGGTCCGTTATTTCAAAATACATTAACAACTTTGAAAGAAGCCGCAAAAATTATTAATTGCGATCCAAATATTTTAGAACGTTTACAAAGACCACGCAGATCTATCACCGTTTCAATTCCTGTTCGTATGGATGATAATTCAGTTAAAGTTTTTACTGGTTACCGTGTTCAGTACAATGCGACTCTTGGGCCTTATAAAGGTGGTATCAGATATCATCAAAATGTTGATCTTCCAGAAGTTGTGGGCCTAGCTGCGCTAATGACTTTTAAAAATTCAGTTTTAGGTTTACCCCTTGGTGGAGCCAAAGGCGGAGTTTGTGTTGATCCGACACGACTTTCACGAACCGAAAAACAAAATTTAACTCGTCGATATGCATCTGAAATCTCTCATTTCGTTGGACCTACAAAAGATATTCCTGCGCCCGATGTAGGAACTGATCCGCAGACTATGGCATGGTTTATGGATACATATTCACAAGAACAAGGTGGCTATGCACAACCTGGTGTTGTGACAGGAAAGCCCGTTGAAATCGGCGGATCTCTAGGACGAAATCATGCCACTGGATTAGGTGTGATTTATGTTTGTGAACGCGCAATGGAAATGAAAGGCCAAAAAATAAGTGGCAGCAAAATTGTCATTCAAGGTTTTGGTAACGTGGGATCTTTTGCAGCTAAGTTTGCGTTTGAACGCGGTGCGCGCATTATCGCAGTCAGTGATGTATCAGGTGGATACTTCAATGGCGATGGCTTAAATATTCCTGAATTGATGGATTACGTAAAATCAAATAAAAATTTAAAAGGTTACGCTAAAGCACAACCCATTTCGAACAATGATTTACTTGAACTTGAATGCGACGCTTTACTACCGTGTGCCTTAGAGGGCCAAATTGATAATCACAATGCTGAAAAAATTAAAGCTAAATTTATAATCGAAGGCGCAAACGGACCAGTAACAAGTGATGCAACTAAAATTTTACACAAACGTGGCGTCTTTATTGCTCCAGATTTGGTCGCTAATGGTGGTGGCGTGATCGTGTCTTATTTTGAGTGGGTTCAAGATATAATGTCGTTTTTCTGGGACGAACAAGATGTTGATACAAAACTTAAAGGCATTATCATTAAAGCTTTTGATCATGTTTATAAATTTCATCAAGAAAAAAATATTGATATGCGTTTAGCAGGAATGGCTGCATCAGTTCAACGACTTGAAAAAGCTATGCTATTACGTGGTTTATACCCAAGATAATGTCGACAATAACTCAACTGGCAGTTCAGATAGCTAAAAAACCTTGGCTTTGTTTACCTGCTGGTTGGGCTCATGATTTAAGCCCTTATGGATTAGAAATTTATTCGCAAATATTTGGTGATCTGACGACTCCTGTTTGGAGTAGTTATAAATATAAAAATCTTATTTTTAAAAATCGTTTAGGCATCGCTGGCGGAGTTGATAAAAATGCCGAACATCTGACGGCATGGCAAAAGGTTGGTTGTGGTTTTTTAGAAATAGGCACTGTCACTCCCAAATCTCAAAGCCCAAATCCTGGCGTGATCATGAGACGTGATATTAAAACTGAATCTGTCTGGAATAAAATGGGTTTTCCATCAGCCGGTAGCGATGAGACCTATTACAATCTTAAAAAATATAAATCTGAATCAAACTTACCTGTGTTTGTGAACATCGGGAAAAATCGAACGACACCGAACGCAGACGCAAGTAGCGATTATGAAACTCTTGTTGAACAATTTTCTGATGTCGCCGACGCTTTTGTGATTAACATTAGTAGCCCGAATACTTCAGGCTTAAGAGATCTGGCAAAGCCCGCGGCTTTTGAAAGTTTTTTGAAACCGATCACACAAAAACATCAATCACTGAATTTAAAACAACCTTTGTTCCTAAAAATCAGCCCAGATCTTGAAATCACAGATCTTAAAAATGTTCTTGATGTGTGCTTTCATCATCAATTGGATGGCTTTATTTTAACCAATACAACTTTAGATCGTACATTGACATCTTTTTACCCTGTTGATGGTGGAATGTCTGGAAAACCTCTTAAAGAAAAATCTCTGCATGCGTTATATACTACCAAAAACTACTTAGAGCAAAAAAATGAAAAAAAATGTTTAATTTCTGTTGGTGGAGTGATGACAGCTGACGATGTTTTTGAAAGAATAGACAAAGGTGCTGATTTGGTCCAAGTCTATTCAACTCTGGTTTTTGAAGGGCCTGGCTTTTTTAGAAAGGTCGCAAAAATTGCCAAACACAGATTCTCTGGCTAAAAAAATAATTAAAACTAAAAAGCACTGGATTCCAGTTGTTGCTGGCCTCATTAAAAAAGGCGATTTGATTTTAATTGGACAAAGACCAGAAACACATACTTTGGCTGGTCTTTGGGAATTTCCTGGCGGGAAAATTGAAATGGGTGAAACTCCGGAAGAAGCTTTAGCCCGTGAACTGCGAGAAGAACTAGGTATTAGTGCCGAAATTGGTGAATTAAAAATTGCTTGCACACATTCTTACGGCGAAGTCGGTATCATTATTTTATTTTATGAAGTTTTATTTTGGAAGGGTGAACCTAAAGCTCAGCACCATACTAGTTTAGACTGGATCAAGCCATCGACTCTAGCTTCAAGAAATATTCCTGAAGCCAATCGTAAAAATTTACCCCGAATATTTAAAGCGTTTAATATTTCCTTGGACAGTCAAACATGAAAATCCTTATCGTCTGTACTGATTTACTCACGCAAGCAGAGCTTTTAGCAGGAGAGTTGACAAAGCTGGGTTACAATCCTGAAGTCACACAAAGCCTTCATCCTGCACGACTTATTTTAAATCGCTATGACGTGGTTCACTTTGTTGAGAATCAATACACGTTCAGTTTACAAAAATTACTGTTTATATTAACTGCGAAATCACTGCAGATTCCGAATCTATTAACCTGCTACAGTTTTAAAAAACAAACTAAGACTTTAGAGAAATTTTTAACTTTGTTTGATGCCATAACCTGTTCATCTGTCACTGATCTTAAAAAATTAAGACATTTTAGCGGGTCGAAAATCATCTTACCTATCATTCCAAACT
>JAYUQO010000258.1:0-21367 GCA_043756765.1 Bdellovibrio sp.
TCATGCTTTCACAATTTTCACGATTAGCCATTTCCTGAAAACGCACATATTTATCGACAGCCTGTGCATTGATTAACGGACCCATAAACGGATTTTTTGACCAGTGACCTATCGTTAATTTTTTAGCAGCTTGATAAAATTTTTCAGTAAACTGATCAGCAATTTTATCATGCAAAATAACACGCGATGTTCCTGAACATCTTTGCCCTGTCGACATATAAGCGCCAACAAGTGTTTCATAAACTGCTTTTTCTAAATCGGCATCTTCCCAAATGACTGTGGCATTTTTACCACCCATTTCTAATGCTAAAATTTTCCAGTATTGATTTAATGTTTCTTGTTTTATTTTTAAACCGACTTCATATGATCCTGTAAATAAAACACCATCGACTAGTTCATGAGCCACAAGCTTTCGACCTGTTTCACCTTCACCGTGAACTAAATTAAAAACTCCTGATGGTAATTGAGCTTTTTCAATCATCTGTGCATACAATTGTGCGACATACGGAGTTTGTTCAGAGGGTTTATAAACAATCGTGTTTCCGGTGACCAGCGCCGGAATAATATGTCCATTCGGTAAATGAGCTGGAAAATTAAAAGGTCCAATGACTGACATCACGCCACGAGATTTATAACGTATAAATCCACTAACAGATGGTAATGCATTTTCAATTTTTTCTTCTTGCACCATTTTTAAAGATTCATTAATTGTCACATCAATTTTTGCAGATAAAGCTTTGGCTTCTGTCGTTGCATCCCATAAAGATTTTCCTGTATCCCGCGCGATGGCTTCAGCCATTTCTTTTTCATGAATAATAAATTGTTCTTTTAAATTTAAAATATGTTTTATTCTGTCAGCTTGCGAAAGTGCTGCCCATGTTAAATAAGCATCACGAGCAGCCTCAACAGCCACATCCACATGATCTAATTTATAATGAACTGTCATCAGTTGATCGGATAAATCAGCTGGGCTAACATCTGAATACTTGCCATCAGGTTTGCTTGCTAAAACAAAATGCCCGTTAATAAAATCACCTTGAAATTGTATTTTTTTAAAATCTGCCATTTAGTTTTTCTTTCCATATTCAAAAGGAGCCACAAAGACTTCTTGCTGAATATCTAATTTTAAAAGTTCTCTTGTTTTTTGGGGAACAATCAATTGGCCATCAATAATTTCGTAAGCCGATTGAATACATTTAAAATGTTGTTCACCTAAGCCAATCAACCCTTGTTTTTTAAACATAGTTTCTTTAGTGTCTGCGATTTTTATTTTTTGGCCGCGCTTTATCGGCAAAATATTTTCAGTTTTACATCCGTAATGTGGGCCGCCATCAAATGGATCAACTTCATCTAAATAGCTAAAACCGATACTTTCTAATAAATGTTGGGCAGGCTTTGTGGCTGTCCCAACACGGCCTAGAACTAATCGGGCTTTAGAGTCTAATAAACTTAAATAAATATCTTCTTCAGGAAATAAAGATTCAATAAATTCTTTATTCACTTGTGATAGCGCGTCGGCTTCTTGATACGGAAGACCTGTAAATCGGCGGCCTAAAGCTTCCCAAAATTCGCTGCGGCCTTCTTCAGTGAGTGGTGGAGATAACTCACAAAGCACGCGAGTTTCAAAACGATCACGATATAAACCCATATAGATAAATCGACCAAGTGAGATCTGTTTACCTAGTCTTTCAGGTCTACGACGGTATTCTTTATCAATCAATAGGCCACCAATTTCAGTTGGCCCATCATTGTCTAATTGAAAACGTAAAACTTGGTGAATAAAGCCAATTCCTAAATCCTGTGAAAAATGATCTCGTTTTAATATTTTAAAATAACAATGGGGAACATCATCGTTTCCGTGTTTTGCAATAATTAAAGAACTTCCAACAATGCATTTTTCTTCAGTGTCTTCGAGGACAAAAATATATTCTGATTTGTCTTTTGGTAATTCGCCAGCAAATGAAGCTTCGCTTTGAGCAATTTTTTCTGCAATAACTTTTTTATCACCGGGCAAGTTTAATAAATTAAACTGCTTCGCCAAATCGGTTAATTGAAGAAGGTCTTTTTTTTCAACTGATCGTACAATAAAACTCATACACAAAACCTTTCAATCATACTTTTATAAAACAATGTCATTTTTTCTAGATCTGACATGTCGACATGTTCGTTAGCTGTGTGCACGTTTCCTTCACGCTGCCCTGCACCTAAACAAATACATTCGATGCCCACGCGTGAAAATAAACTAGCTTCATTTGTTGAAGCTAGGCTAACGCAGGCACTTTGAATTCCCAATTTTTCAAATTCTGCAATGGCCGCTTTAATCAAAACTGAATTCTCTACTGTTCTGAAAGGTCTTTTGTAATCTTGTAGTCTAAATTCTGCACCCATACCTTGGCAGGATTTAGAAATATCGTGCATCCATTCTTCGTAATGTTCTTGGGTCACGTTCGGCAGAATACGACAGGTTCCGCCGATCATAATATGATCTTCATACGTTCTGATGATTCCAATTGTAATTGTTGAATGATCGGGTTGAAATTCAGCATCTTTAGTTTGGCTCATTTTAAATTGCACTGATTTCATCATTTCAAAAAGTTGATTCAATTTTCGAATCACAGGTTCTTTAAATGATGTTGTCACATCAAGTTCAACCATCGCTTGATGCGGAATCATATTAAATCGTGTTCCTGCATCAACATCAACGATGACGATGTTGTCAGGCATTTTTGAAATATATTCTAAAAGTTTAACAGCAGCACTTTCACCTAAATGGGGTGTCGATGAATGGGCTGACTTTCCTGAAAAAATCTTTGTTTGCGTCGATGTAGATTCAGATAATGATTTTTGTTTTTTATATTCGATTTCTTCAGCCGATAAGGGAATTCTGATTTCAACAGTGGCGAAACCTTTGGCTGAATTAATAATTTGCATGTTTGAGGGCTCGCCTATGAGCGCATATTTAGCATTCATCTTATTTTTACGAATTAATTTAAGCGCACCCTGCATTCCGGTTTCTTCACCGAAAGTTCCAACCAGAACTGGTTTTAACACACTCATTTTTTGATCTTTTAGATCTATCAAGGCTTTTAACTTACATAAAAAATCTAATTTAACTTCGGCAGCACCTATACCGTAAATTTTTTGATTTTCGATCGCAGCATCAAAAGGATTAAAATTATTTTTTTTCCAAAGTGCAAAATTTCCTGGATCAACAGTATCTAAGTGTGCTTGCAATAAAAATTCTTGCTGCCCAGGCTGATAGCTTTCTAAACGAATTAAAATATTTGACTGTAAAACTCCATTTTGAATTTCATTTTGTATTTCCACGTTAAGCCCATAAGACAACGCGAGCTCAGCTAGATAGCTGGTGAGCTCGGCCGTGGTACTTTGAGGAGTGCTGTCGATAGAAATAACTTTTCGACAGGCACTTACGAAGTCAAAATTGAAACCAAAATCTTTCGCGTTCAAAAATTAAAGCCCTTCTAAAACAGTTTTTTCAATGATTCTTAAAGCCACATCAATGTCATTATTTTCAATAATAGCAGGAACTAAAAACCGAATTCTAACCGGATCTTTACCGCAACTAAATGCAATCAACCCGTTATTAAATAATTTTTTAATAAATGTTTCGATTTGTTCTTTTTTTCCATCAAACGGTGTGAAAGCGATCATTAAACCCATACCACCAGCATCTTGTAAAAGACCTTTGCATGACGAAATATTTAATTTATTTATGCCATCCACAAAGTGTTCATGAATTTGTTGAATACGACCTGTTGGTCCTGTGTAACCTTCTTCAAGCATTTCTAAAATTTCAAGTCCTGCAGACATTGAACTTGTTCCACCTGAAAATGTTCCTGCAATTAAACCTGGTTTTGGATTGTATTCTTCTGTGTAAAGAGTCGCCCCTAATTGCACTGTTTTTGCAATTGTCACGATATCAATGTATTCACCCATATCCATTGTTTCGTAAGCAAAAAATTCACCAGTTCTAGCAAATGTTTGAACTTCATCAGCCCAAACAGCAATTTTATTTTGTCTGCAAAATTCAAGCATCGGCACATAAAATTCACGTGGCACAGGTACAAAACCGCCTTCACCTAACATGGGTTCAAAAACAAATGTTGAAATATTTTTTTCATGCTTAGCATAGTGTTCTTTAAAGGTTCGCAAAGCTTTTTCACTGCTTTGTGGATCTTTTTTATCATGGTTCTGAATTCTTAAAACTTCGTTATATTCAGGTAAGCCCTGTTTGTAAGCAGCATTATCAGTGACTTCAGCCATTAATGTCGAACGACCTGCAAAAGCATTTTTCATGGCCACGATCATTTTTGCTGGTGAATTTTTTTGACGAGAAATTTTTAAAGCGTTTTCATTAGCCATAGTCCCGCAGGTTGAAAACCAAACATGACGTAAACGACTTTTCCGGCTAGCGATTTGAATTAATTTTTCTGATAGTTTAAGATATTCATTATTCGGCTGTAAATTACCTTGCATGATAATGTCAGCGATAGCTCCGCGAACAGTGGCTTTCATCACCCTTGGGTTAGCATGACCCATGATGTGAATTCCGATACCATTGATCAGATCCATTTTTACGCTACCGTCTTCAAGTTCAACGTAAACACCGCTACCTGCGCCAGTGCCAATATAGTTGTGATATAAAGGCCTGCCACGAAGAGCGGCAATTTTATCCATTTTATTTTTAAAGTGTTGCGCTAACTGGGGATCTGATTTTTTAATCAATTGTAATGATTTATTGTGTATTGTGACTTCATCAACTAAATCGTTGATTAAGCCTTCAATAACAGGATCTTGATTAATTTTTTTACCGACTAAAAGTTCATCGCTGTTTCCCACAGTCGTTTTAACTTTTAAAATTGCATCTTTCAGAACTGATAACATTTTCGACCTCATTGAAATTTTTAGTTTTTTGGTGTTAACATAGAATACCTTGTTGCGACGAGCTATGACAAGGAAAGCACTTGTTCGTTAGACTTTGGCTCTATGCAGCCTGTACCTAATTACGAAATCGAATTTCAAAAAGCACTAACACTGCAACAAGAAAAAAAATATGATGAGGCTATTGCCGTATATCAGCAAATTCTCGACCAAGGGCTAGCTGCAAAAAGTGGCCAGCAAAATGGCCAACAAGAAACAAAAAGTTTATCTAAAGAACAAGCCGCTGATATTTATCATAACTTAAGTCTTAGCTTCAGATACAAACAAGACTATTTGAAAAGTTTTATTTATAATAAAAAATCAATTCACTTTAATCCTTACCAAGCTGAATCTAAAAACTTAACTGAAGCGCTTAAAAAAGATTTTCAGGTGAAAAGCATCCCCCATGAAATCTCAGTGACTGAACAAATTCATAATTTAGGATTAAGCTATTTTCCAGTCGAATCTCTATGGGTAGCAGCTTTGATATTTTTGATTTTAGTTGGGCAAAAAACGATTGTTTTTTATTTTGATAAAAAAAGATCTTACCTCGAAAACACAGCACTTCCTGTTTTAGATTTCAAAGTTTTCATTTTTTTATTTTTATTTGTCACTTTGGGATTGCTAGCTGGGTTAAAAGCTTGGGACGAATTAACCCCGAAAGCTTACATTGCCGCAGAAACTGTAAACCTGATGACTGCTGCAGGTCCCGATCAAGCAGTACTGACAGATTTACCCGGTGGAACTTTGGTCGAAGTCCTTCGCACAGCTAAAATTAACAGCACAGACTACTACCAAATTAAATACTCAGGAGGAGTTTCTGGCTGGGTTGATAAAAACCAACTTGAGCTTCTCTATTTGTTGCCCAAAGACTAACCATTTGCGCCATTTATAGTGTCTAATTTTTTTGACATAAAACTGAAGCTAGGTTGATATGAGCATGAGGTTTTACACTATGAAAACATTTGTTCTTTTTTTCATATTTTCGCAATTCTTTTTTGCTTGCGCCACTATTGATCGTGACCTCAATACAGCAGAAGGTCTTTATGATTATGCCAGAGATTTCGACGAAAACGAACGTTACGAAATCGCATTAACAAAATACGCTGAAGTTAAAAATAAATTTCCATACAGTAAATTAGCGACCGAATCTGAATTAGCTATCGCTGATGTTTATTACAAACGTGAATCCTATGCAGAAGCTGAAGTCTCTTACCAAAACTTTAGAGACCTTCACCCGAAACATCCCCGTTCAGATTATGTTCTGTACAAAGTTGCTATGAGTTTTTACATGCAACTGCCAGAAACAACTGATCGTGATTTAACTGCTGGTAAGGATGCGATTTATCATTTTGATCAGTTGATTAAGCTCTATCCTCAGTCTCAGTATGTTGTTGAATGTAAAACAAAACGCGATGAAATTTACAACAAGTTAGCTGAAAAAGAGATTTACATCGCCGATTTTTATTATAACCAAGAAATGTTCATGGCAGCTCTTCGCCGGTACGAATCTTCGATTGCGAAATACCCTGGATTAGGTTTTGATCCTCGTTCACATTATGGTGCTTTTTTAAGTGCAAAAAAACTAAACGACGGACAAAAACAAAAATACCACGCGCAATTATTAATGAAAAAATATCCGAATTCTAATGAGGCTGAAAAAGTTAAAAGCGAGGGCTTATGAGTCAGCGCTCTTACTTAGGCCAATTACTTGATGAAGCCCGCGAAGCCTTCATCGATGGCCACTATCAAGAAGCTGAACCGTTATTAAACCAGCCGACATTATTGAATTCAAATAATCCTGAAGTTTACCAAATGCTAGCGACTATTTACTACAATCGAGGCCAATTTAATAAAGCGATTAAAACTTTTAAGAAAGCTTTAGAAATAGACCCGCAATACAGTGATGCAGCTGTTGGCTTGTCTATTATTCTAAATGATTTAGGTAAATACGACGAAGCTAAAAAAGTTTTTCAACAGGCCCAAACTATTGTCGACCAGAAAAAACAAAATCAATTTGGTTTGCAACTTGAAGAACGAATCGCGACCAAACACATAGAAATTGCTGACATGTATTTACAAATGAAACGCCAAGATCAGGCCTTAGAACAGTATATGAAAGCTTTCCAGCTTTCGGCTAAAAAAGGTGAAATTTCTTTGCTCATCGCCCAGTGCTATGTGCAGCAAGGCCAAACAAGTAAAGCTATTAAAGAATTAAAAACAGTGATTCAAATGGATTCAAAACTGATTTCACCGCGTCTAAAACTAGGCCTAATTCTGTATAACTCACATCTTGTTGCCGAAGCCGTAGAACAGTGGGAATATGTCTTACGGTTAGATTCTAAAAACGTTGAAGCCCACCGATATTTAAAGATGGCGCAAACAACTGGAATCACAAACATAGATTTATAAGCACTTGATATATGGGGATTTTAATGAAACAGCTTCGAGATGAAATGACTATTTTTCTAAAAAAAGAAGAAATCGATAAATTGGTCCAAAAAGTAGCTACGCAAATTGAAAATGATTACGAAGGACGTGAAATTATCTTCATTTGCCCGCTTCGTGGATCGATCCATTTCGCTGCAGATTTAATGCGCAAGATTTCATTACACCAACAGATTGATTTTGTTTACGTTCAATCTACAGAAAAAGGCGGAGCCATCCGCATGACAAAAGATATTTCTATAAATATCACGGGCAAAGATGTGATCATCGTTGAAGAAGTCATTGATACAGCACGTACCTTAAGTTTTCTTAAAGATCGCTTATTAGCGTCTAAACCAGCTTCATTAAAAATTGTGACATTACTTGATAAACCAGCTCGTCGTGAATTACCGATTCGCGCAGACTACATCGGTAAAACAATTGATGACCGCTATGTTGTTGGATACGGCATGGACACTGAAGAAAAAGGCCGTAACTATTCTGAAATTTACGTTCTTAAAAATTAACACTGCAATATTAATTTATCAACAAAAACAGACTTTTAAGTCTTAATTAACACTACAGTATTAAAAAATAATATATATGCTTGATTAATGTCACAATTAACACTACAATGTTAATGAGGGCTTTCTTTATGGATAACCAATATTTAAATTTAATTGACCAAAAGCAAATCGGAAAAGCCATTAAAGACCGTCGCAAAGTAATGCAGATGACTCAGCAAGAATTAGCAAAATACTGTGATCTGTCACACACAGGAATCGGAAAAATAGAAATGGGTAAAGCTGATGTTAAAATCACGACTCTTCTTAAACTATGCAAAATTTTGGGTTTGAAAATACTGATTCAGTATAAGGACTAATTGAATGAGTCCTCTTTATGTCTATTACGAAAATCAAGTTGTTGGTTCGATTAAAAGAAATGAAAATTTAGAGTTCTCATTTCAGTATGATCAACAGTGGGTCAATAACCCAAATAATTTTCCAATTAGTCTTTCAATTCCTGTAAATACAAAAATTTATGGGCATCGTTTAACTTTATCTTATTTCGAAAATTTGTTACCTGAAGGCATTATTCGTGATTTGATTGAAAAAGATCAGAATATTAAAGGCGAATATGATTTTTTAAAGCGTTTTGGTAAAGACATTGCAGGCGCTTTTCAAATATTACCAGAAAAAAAGTTAAAGCTATCTGAACAAAAAAAATCACTCAAAGTCATCGATTTTGAAAAAATTTATCAAGCCATTGAAGAAAAAAAATCAATGGCTGAATTAATGAGTGATACTTATACTGGCTACTTATCTTTAGCCGGAGCTCAAGATAAGTTTCCTTTTATTTATAAAGATAATAAATTCTATATACCTCAAGATGGATCACCGACAACTCATATAGCCAAAGTACCTATTACTAGAAGTGGAATAAAAGACTCAGTCTATAATGAAATTTATTGCATGAATCTAGCTAAAGCTATTAGATTAAATGTTCCTGAATGCCTTGTTCATCAAGGCAAATATCCTATTTACATCATAGAAAGATATGATCGATTTAAGTCTAAAAGACTACATCAGCAGGATTTTTGTCAGGCCTTGGGTTTTACCAGCGAATTTAAATATGAAGATCATTCGGGACCTAATTTGAAAATGATTTATGATCTGATAGTAAGTTATACTTCAGCTGTGAAAAAAAATCAGGCATTAAATAATTTTTTTAAGTGGATAGCGTTTAATTTAATTATCGGTAATAACGATTGCCATGCTAAAAATATATCCTTTTTACTAAGAGACACTAAACTTGAACTTGCGCCATTTTATGATTTGCTTTCTACAGCAACTTATCCAAAACTTAAAAAGCAATTCTGTTACAAAATTGGCAACACTTACGATTTCGCAAAAATGGGAAAAAAGCAATTCTTGCAGCTAGAAACAGATCTTGAATTAAAGCAAAATTCGTTTTTGCAAGTATTGCAAGAAACTTACGAATTGGTTATGGAAAATCAATCTACTGTTGCCGATGACATTCATGAAAAATATGGTCAGATTAGTATTATAAAAAATATTAATGATCTTATTAAAGATCGATCAAAAAGTTTGAAACTTCAAAAAGCCTTAGTTTAAAAATTAAACAAAAACCGCGTTCACAATAAATAAAGTCAAAACACAAACGACATATAATATAACGTATTGTTTAGGAATCATCCTTGATCCTCCTGTTGCTGAAAGTGATAAATCACTTTTTTAAGTTGTTCTTCCCTGTAACAGAATAATATGATCAAAGTCCCTGCGTCAAATGCTGGTCTAGTTTGTAGTAAATAAAAGTTTTTTTAGTTTTTCGAGTAAGACTTTAACTTGAGGTTCCATGACTCGTTTTTCTTTATCAACAACCAAACTCAACAACGTATTTTGATTAAACTGTAAATGGCTTTTTATATGCCAATTCAAAAACAAAATGCAGTCTTCAACATCTGATTCTGACATTCTGGAAAGCTTCAAATTAAAATAAAGTTCTATATCTGGTCTATAAAGTTGACCTTTTTTTCCTTTTTTAATTAAGACAATCGAAGATTTCCAGTTAGGAATTTGCCGAACAAAAAAATCAGCTGCTGGGTTTATAGCTTCAATTGGTAACCTTAACTGATCTGCTATGTCCATCAAATGCAGTCTTTTTTCATTGGTCATCTCATCTATAGGGCAAATATCAATATCGCTTGTCACGCGATATTCTGAATTAATCATGGCAAGTAGTGATCCGCCAATGACTAACCAATCCCCTTCAAGTTCATCAACAACCCGACCAATAAAATTTTGATACTGTTCCGAGGTTATCACTATGCGACCTTTAACATCTGAGCCGATAACTGTGAAAGTACAATACGACGTAGCTTAATAATTTTGCCTGATGACTTCTGAATATCAGAATCTAGTTTTTCAATACGCTCTTGATCCAAATAGACCAAATAACTTGGATAATGATCACGATAAGCCATATACACAGATAGGCAGGCCTCACGAATCCGTGAATCCATATCGTTAAAATAGATATCAACGACTTGAATTAAAAATTCTTGCGTCGTAAAACAATGACTAAACTTATACTTTTCGTTGAAATCGACTATCGGGAAAATCTGCTTAAAATCCATATCTATTAGACTAACTGTTTCTGCGTCGAATATAAACACCCAGACCAGACCAAAGCCCACGATAAAACAAATTTAAATTCACAGTCTCATAATGAAACGTCAAACTAATAGATGAGTAACAAATTTTGGCTTCTGTATTGCTGAATAAACCTTATAAAGGGAGAAATTCAAATGAAATCATTTTCACCTATAAAACTGTTTACAACTGTCATGTTTTTCTTGGTCATGTGTCTCACAACGATAAGTTGGGGGGAAACTCAAGATGCCTGTAAAAAAAGAGAAACTAAGAATTGTGTCACGGATAAAGGATGCGATAGTAAAAACACCGAAGATGAAAAGTATAAATGTGAACAAAGATGTACTACTAATCTAGATTATCTAGATAAATGCGAAGGAAAAGAAACATCAGAAGACATACGAGATAGAAAAACACAATGTACGACAGCATTCGACAAATATTATGAAAGCTTTGAGGATGTTAATACCGCATGCAGTTCTTTAACTAATATCAATACTAAAAAGAAAAGCAAAACTTTTGATCCCAAAAATGAATGTTCTAAAAAAATCAGAGAATGTCATGCTCAAAATGAAAAAGCTTCATCAGCAAACGCTGAAAACCCAGCTGAACAATCTGGCGCAATGACAGATATATTGAGTGATGTACTCAGTAAAATGGGTGATAAATCAGAAGATGACAGCACTTCTTCATCTGGCAGTTGTATGTTAGATTTTGATAACAAAAAACTTGAAGACGCAGAAAAAGAATACAAAACAGATAGAAAAGAACTGCAAAAGGAAATTAATGAATTAAATAAAGATATCATTACTGAGAAAAAAGATATGGATAAAGCTCATATTGATATCGATAAAAAAATAAATGAATTTAATAAAGATCATGAAAAAGAAATGCGTTCACTTGATAAAGAAATGCGAGAGCGTTTAAAAGCCAATTCAGATTCATTGGTTGAATCTGGCAAGAAAGTGCGTGAATTAAGTAAGAAAATGTTAGCTGTTCAAAAATCTGTTAAACAAATAAGTTTTGAATTTGAAAAAAGCAAACAAGATACGACTGAACAAAAAATTGCTTTAAAATGTAATCAAGCTATTGGCATTGCCAAAAAATGTATGATGGACAGCTACAAAAAATCTGCGCCAAGCTCTGATGAACAATGTAAGAATTTTCCGAAAATTATGGCCCGTGGAACAAAAGCCACAGCAGAATTTAAAGCGTACTTACAAAATATTTCTGATGCTTGTTATGAAGAATTAAATACAGCAAAAGATCGTGCCAGCTTTAAAAATCAACAGGCTTTAGAAAATGCCAATGAAGAAATGACCGAGTTACAAGCCCAACTAAAAGACGAACAGAGTGTTCAGCAAAATGCACAAAACGATTTACAAAAAATTGCTCAGGAATCTGATCGTGAAAAAAATGAAGTTGCTAGTGCACTTGCAAAAGAATTAGAGACTTTGGCTCAGGAAAAGATTAAAGCAACAGAATCAGCTACTCAGGCCGTCAATGAGCTAAATGCTAGAATCGCGAAATTGAAACAAGATTTAATTGATTTGGAAATTCAAAAGAAAACAGGCTTGAAATCAGCTACAAAAGTTGCTGAAAGTGTTTTAAACAAATCTAAGAGTCTTTATACTCGCGCTGTGAGTGCTTGCGATTGCTCAGCTGGCGCAACTTCAAAAGAAACAAAACAGAAATGTGATACATTAATAAATGATAACCCCGAACAAATAGCTGAGAAAAAAGCGAAATCAGCAAACTAGTCCTCCACTCCCCGATTTTCAAAAAAAAGCCATTCACCCGAATGGCTTTTTTTTATTACCCAGATGTGCACTTTTTTGCTAAGCTTAATGCATGCTAAAAAAACTACTGATTACCTTTTTTGCGTTATTTATTTTAGGAACTTCGGCTTTATATATTGCTTATTTATCCGTTAAAAAATCTTTGCCAGAAATTATTAAAATTGAAGATTACCAACCCCTGATGGTTTCACAAGTTTTTGATCGCAACGGTAAAAAAATTGGTGAATTCTACCGCGAACGTCGTGTAGTAATTCCATATAAAGAAATGCCTGAACATGTGATTAAATCTTTTTTAGCTGCCGAAGATGATCAGTTTTTTCAACATAGCGGGATTAATTTGCAGGCTTTGTTCAGGGCGTTTATTGCTAATATGCGGGCTGGGCGAAATGTTCAGGGTGGATCAACGATTACTCAGCAAGTAGCTAAAACTTTATTTTTGACCAGCGAACGAACGATGACTCGTAAAATTAAAGATATTTTATTGGCTTTACAAATTGAGAAAAATTTAACTAAAGAAGATATTTTATATCTTTATTTGAATCAAATTTATTTTGGTCAAAGTGCTTACGGTATTGAAATGGCTGCGCAAACTTATTTTCGTAAGCCCGCAAAAAATTTAACAATCCCCGAAGCCGCTATGCTTGCAGGGTTACCTAAAGCCCCGTCTGATTATTCCCCAGTACGAAACCCCATTCGGGCCAAAGAACGTCAAACCTACGTGATTAACCGTTTAGCAGATATTAAACATATTACTTCTGCTCAAGCTGAAGAATTTATCAAAGAACCTGTCACAGTTTATCTAAAAGAAGAATACGAATCTAAAGCTCCGTTTTATTTAGAAACGATTCGTCAGCTACTAGTTGATCAATTGGGTGAAGAATTAATTTTGAATCAAGGTGCAAAAATTGTGACAGGCCTTGATATTGATAAACAAGTTGCCGCAAACGAATCTATGGTTTTAGGTTTGAAAGAACTTGATAAACGCCAAGGCTATCGTGGTCCGATTAAAATTTTAGAATCTGACAGTGATTATGAAGATTTTTTAGATAAATCTAAAAAAACAATTATTAGTGAATCAAACCCGGAAAGAACGATTCTTCCTGACGGAACCTTCGAAGAAGTTGATATCGTCAACAAGGGTCAATTGATTTCTAAAAAAATAACTGGCGAAGCTAAAGCTTTGCCTGATTATTTAGTTGTAGGTAAATCCTACGAAGCTATTGTGAATTCTGTGAATGATCAATTAGGCTACGTTGAAGTTTTACTACCTGACAGTCGCGGTCTGATTGATTTTGAAACAATGATGTGGGCCCGTAAAGTTAACATGGATATTAAACCTGATCTTGATCAGATTAAAAAACCATCGCAGGCTTTGAAAAAAGGTGATGTGATCTTAGTGAAAATCACATCAGATAAATATATTGAAAAAATTGATGCTGCTGTTAAAACTAAGAAAGCCAAAACTAAAAAAGTATTTTCTTTAGATATTACAAAATATATCACTGTCGAACTTGATCAAGAACCTATCGTTGAAGGTTCACTATTGTCAGTCGATCAACAAAGCCAAGATGTTTTAGCTATGGTTGGTGGTTATAGTTTCACAAGAAATGAATATAATCGTGCCTTGCAAGCCGCCAGACAAACCGGATCATCATTTAAAGCCTTAATCTACGCAGCGGCTTTAGAAAAAGGTTATAATCCCTCAACTAAAATTATTGATGCGCCATTAGTTTACAAACAAGCTGAAGTCGAAGGCGCCGAAGGCCAGGGCGATGAAAAAATTTGGAAACCAGCCAATCATGGTCGTGAATTCAGCGGTGAAATCACGATGCGTAATGCGCTGGTTAGATCATTAAATATTCCTTCCGTAAAAATTGTTGAAGACATTGGTGTTAATTTTTCGATGGATTTTGCCCAGAGGTTAGGAATTTTTTCTAAATTGAACCCTGATTACACTTTAGTTTTAGGATCAAGTTCTGTCACTTTGTATGAAATGACAAAAGTTTTTTCTCAATTTGGTCGATTGGGAAAAAGAGTTCGACCTATGATTGTTAAAAAAGTTATAGATCGTAGTGGCAAAGTACTTTTAGAAAATTTATCATTGGACGCAAAATTTTTGAAAGAGACTGAGCCACTTGATGAAAAATTTGCTGAAATGAAGCAGCAGTATGATGTCGTTGATCAAAATTCAGAAAATAATGATTCACCATTTTTCTTCAACAATCCCGAACAATTAATTAGACCTGAAGTTGCGTATGTGATTACGGATATGTTACGTGGCACAGTGAATGATCCGTTTGGCACTGGACAGCGAGCCGCTGAATTAGCCAGAGAAGTCGCTGGAAAAACGGGAACAACAAACGGTTATGTTGATGCTTGGTTTATTGGCTACACAGCGCAAATCGCTACCGGCGTTTGGGTTGGTTTTGACAAAGAACAATCTATTGGTAAAGGCGAAGTTGGTGGCCGAGCTGCATTACCAATCTGGCTAAATTATATGAAGTTTTCGCACGAGAATTTGCCAAAAGTCTCTTTTTCAGTTCCTGACGGAGTTAAAACAGTGAAAATAGATGCTGATAGTGGTAAGTTGGCAAACTCAGCGAGCTCTCGAGTGATAGATCAATCATTCATCGATGGCACTGAGCCCTCAGCGGCAGCAAGTCGCAGCGAGGAAACAACTGACTACTTGAAGCGAGACATTGGTGAATGAAGACGATCCACATTTGGGGCATAAAGCAAAATAATTTAAAAAATATTGAAGTTCAGATCCCTCTTGGAGAGCTCACGGTTATTTGCGGTCCTTCTGGTTCAGGAAAAAGTTCTTTAGCATTTGAAACTTTATTTGCAGAAGGGCAAAGACGCTTTATCGAAAGTATGTCGAACTATGCTAGACAGTTTTTAAATAAAGCTCCAAAACCTGATATCGAAGGCATTAATAATATTCCGCCAGCGATTTCTATCGAACAAAAAAATAGTGTTAAATCAAGCAGGTCAACTGTGGGAACAACCACAGAATTAATTGATTACCTTAGACTTTTATTTGAAAAAATTGGAACGTCATACTGCCCTGATCATTTAATACCAGCTACAAAAATTTCAACAACACAAGCATCGGATTTAGTCGTTGATCAATTTTTAGATCAACGTGGATATATTTTAGTCGAAATTTCTAAAGAGAATAGATTACTTGAAGGCAAAAAATTACATTCTTTGTTGTTACAAGACGGCTATCTAAGAATCACAACATTAAAAGAAAAAAAAGCTAAGAAAAAATCAGATGCCCCATCTTATGAAATTCAAGACATTATTGATATCAGCCAACCTGCAAACATTAAAAAAGGAATACCCGCTGATACATTTTATTTAGTGATTGATCGCTTGCAGTTTTCTAAAGAAGAAAAAGATCGCTTAACAGATTCAATCACACAAGCTTATAATGTTAGTCTTAAATATCTTTTCGGTGTGACTAGCCGTAAAGCTTTAGTGATTACAACCGATGGTCTGCAATTAAAATTATCTGAAGAGCCATCGTGTTCAATTTGTGGTTACAATCCACCACAACTGACATCTAAATTATTTTCATTTAATTCACCCATGGGGGCGTGTCCGACCTGTAAAGGGTTTGGAAATATTTTAGAACTTGATGAAGCTAAAGTTATTCCTAATCCATTGTTGTCGATTGGTGAAGGTGCACTGAATCCTTTTACAATGCCTTCAGCTGAATCAGATAAAAAATCTCTTTTTACTTTTTGTAAAAAAAATAAAATTGATCTTAAAAAACCGTGGAAAGATCTTAGCCAAACCCATAGAGATTTGGTTTGGAAGGGTAACAAAGACTTTTATGGTGTGGTTGGACTATTTGAATACTTAGATCAAATGAAATATAAAATGCATGTGCGTGTTTTTATTTCTAGATACCGTTCAGGACGGAAATGCCCTGACTGCGAAGGCAGCCGTCTTAGAAAAGAAGCTCATCATGTTCTGGTGCTTGATAAATCAATTAAAGATCTTAGTCGATTGACCATCGAAGACTTATCTATCTTTTTTGAAAAAATAAATCTAACTAAAAATCAAATCGAAATCGCCGGTGAAGTTCTTAAGCAACTGCGTTCACGTTTAAATTTCTTAATGCGTGTCGGTGTTAATTACTTAACTATTGATCGTGAAACTAGAACTTTATCTGGCGGCGAATACCAACGACTGATGTTAGCTAATCAATTAGGTATGGGTTTATCACAGGCATTATACGTTTTAGATGAACCCACTGTCGGGTTACATCCACGTGATAATGATCGTTTAATTTCTATCCTAAAAGATTTAAAAGATTTGGGAAATACGTTAGTCATCGTTGAGCATGATCATGATGTGATTAAAAGCGCCCAGAATATTATAGAAATGGGTCCTGGATCTGGATATCTTGGTGGAGAAGTCGTTTTCTCTGGTAAAACTGAAGATTTTTTAAAATCGACTAAATCAAATACGGCTAGTTATTTAAAATTAAAAAAAGAAAACTTCATTGAACGTGATTTGCGTCCTGTGCAAATTAGTAATTACAAATATAAGTTAGAACTAACTGAATGTTCTGGACACAATCTGAAAAATGTTGATCTATCTATACCGCTTCATCGTTTGGTTGCAATCACCGGAGTCAGTGGATCTGGTAAATCGACTTTGATTTCTAAAACATTATACCCCGCTTTAGCCCGTGAACTTGAATTAGAATTTATTCCAGCACAACCTTATAAAAAAATATACGGAACTGATGCGCTTAAAAATGTTCTTTTGATTGATCAATCTGCCATCGGTAAATCAGCACGCAGTTCGCCAATTACCTATTTAAAAGCTTTTGATGGAATCAGATCATTGATGGCGGCAGTGCCTGAATCAGTTCAGCGTGGTTACACAGCTGGAACTTTCAGTTTAAATGTTGATGGTGGCAGATGCCCTGCTTGTCGCGGTACGGGCTATGAAGAAATTGACATGCAGTTTATGGATAATGTGATTATCCCTTGTGATATCTGTGACAGTAAAAAATACCGCAGTGAAATCTTAGAAATTTATTATAACAAAAAGAATATTCATGAAATTTTATCGATGACAGTGGCTGAAGCCATGAATTTCTTCGTGGCGAATCCTCCGATCAGAAAGCCTTTATCAGTTTTAAAAGAAGTGGGTCTTGATTATTTAACTTTGGGTCAACCCGCCAATTCATTAAGCGGTGGAGAATCCCAACGCCTAAAAATTGCTAAAGAATTTTCACAGGTTTCACAAAAATCGACTTTATATATTCTGGATGAACCCACAACAGGACTTCATTTTAAAGAAGTTGAATTATTAATGAAGGTTCTACACAAGCTTATTGAAGCTGGTGGATCGGTAATCGTTGTTGAACACAACCTTGATGTTATCCGCAGTGCTGATTATATTATTGATATGGGCCCTGATGCAGGTAAAAATGGGGGTCAGATCGTGGCTGAAGGTACACCTAAAGATATCATGGCCAGCAAAAAGAGTTTAACGGGACAGTACCTTAACCGCTATCTTAAAACATATTTAGCAGGGCAATCATGAACCATGACTTAAAATTTGTATGGACGAAGTTAACTCAGTACAAAAAATATCTTATTATTATTGGATTTTCAGGCTTAATCTATTCGGCGTCTAAGGCTTTAATAGCCCACTTTGTTAAACAATTGATGGATACAGCCACAGTACCTGAAAATATGAAGACTTTAGCTTTTGTTGGTATTGGGATCGCATTCATGATTTCTGTATCTAGATATTTTCATATTTTTCTAATGAACATGGTTAGCGAAAAAGTGACCCAAGATGTCAGACAAGATCTTCAGGCCAAGTTTTTAAAATTAAATCTTAAATTTCATACTAATTATGCTTTAGGATCTGGTGGCTTATTAAGTCGAACATTTAATGATGTTCGAATTTTACAAGACGGACTTAGATTATTTGCTGATGTTTTTACAGCACCTTTGATGTTCATAGCTGTTTTATTTAATTTATTTTATTTTGATGCAAAATTAGCTTTAGCAATTTTGCTGATTACTCCGTTAATACTGTTTGCTTTAAAGCAACTGTCTAAATCAATTAAAAAATATTCAGTAACCGGTGTTGAACAACTTGAAAGATTAACTTCGACAATCAAAGAATCGCTAGATGGGGTTCGTACAATTCAAGCTTTTAATTTAGAACGGTTCTTTAAAGGTAAATTAAAAACTCAAGGCGATGATTTCATTAGTATTCGTAAAAAAGTTCATAAACGCGTTGAAATGATTGGCCCTGTGAATGAGTTCGTAGCTACTGTTATTTTGGTCGCCATTTTTTACTATTTTTCTTTAAGTATTTCTAAAGGTGAATCAACCTACGGAATCTTAATGGCTTATTTAACAACGATTATGCAGGCTAATGAGCCTATCAAGAAGTTTCAAGAGGCCATCGTACGTATTCAAGAAAGCCGTGTTTGTGCTGATCGTATTCAAAGAATGTTAACGGAAGATAGTGAAATTCAAGACAGCCCTGATGCTGTGGCATTTCCTAAATCTTGGGATTCGATCACTTACAAAGACGTTTCTTTTTCCTATAACAATCAAACCTTTATTGAAAACTTTAATCTAACAATTAAAAAAGGTCAGACAATTGCTTTAGTTGGTGAAAGTGGCAGCGGTAAAACAACAATCGCTAATTTGCTGGCCCGTTTTTATGATCTTTCTTCAGGGCAAATTAGTGTGGGTTCTGTGCCTCTTCAGCAAATTCAGCTACATGACTTAAGAAAAAATATTGGGCTTGTTTCGCAGGATGTTTTTTTATTTTCTGATTCTTTAACTGCAAACATTTCAGCAGGGCTTACGAAAACGACAAATGGCCAGATTATTTCAACATCCAAAGCGGCTCATGCTTACACTTTCATTCAGAAAATGGAACATCAGTTTGATACCGCTGTTGGTGAACGTGGTAATAATTTATCTGGCGGAGAAAAGCAAAGAATCGCCATTGCTAGGGCTTTATATAAAGATGCCCCGATTCTGATCCTTGATGAAGCCACCAGTGCGCTTGATTCTGTCAGTGAACAGCTTGTACAGTCTGGCCTTGATGAACTGATGAAGGGTCGCACAACAGTCGTTATTGCCCACCGTTTATCGACGATTCAAAAAGCTGATATTATCTTAGTTATGAAAAACGGATCTGTTGTCGAACAAGGGCAGCACGCTGAATTGATCCAAAAAAATAGCGAATACGCCAAACTATATCACACACAAAACTTAAGTTAGATCTAACCTTACTGAATTTTTTTTCATTCGAGTATTTCAATTTCACCTAGACCAAAGTCCTAGGAAGTCTTAGGACGAGTGTCAAATTTATGCTCAAAAATATTAAACCCCTCAAGTCTGTCTACAAAGTTGACGATAAAGTTTTGTACATTAAAAGCAAAAAGAGGTGTCACATGATTAATTGGAATGATTTTGAACACATTCACGTTATTAAAAAACTTAAACACGTTTTACAAGCCTGGTGGAATGTTGATATTATTTTTACTGATGAACGCGGTCAACTTAAAGGACTTGATGAAAAGGTTCTTTTCGCAAATCCGGCAGTAAACTATCTGTTAAATAAAGAAGTTACTCAGTCGAACTTGGGTGATTTAGTTTCAAAAACTATTCATGACCTGCGCCAATCAAATAATCCATATACATTTAAAAAATGGGATGCAGCAGGATTTGATGTGTGTATCTTCCCAATCATTATTGAAAATGATTTTGTCGGCACAGTTATCGCAATGGGTTTTTTCAAAGAAGAAAACACAGCCCATCGCATTGCTGAAATCAGAGAACGTTTAGCCGCTTATGGTTGTACTGCAGAATTAATAGAAAAATCCTTAGGTAAGTTCAAATATCTGGATGAGGCTAACAGACAGCATTTTACAGAATTAGTTGAGCTTGTAGCTCAAGAAGTTGTGACTTTACATGTTGAAATTGCAAGTCGCGAAACTAAAATTAGTGAATTAAATAAAGAATTAGGCAATCGTTTTAAATATGACAATATGATTGGTAAATCTAAACCAATGCAGTCGCTATATGCCCTACTTGATAAGATTAAATTCGCTGACTCAACAGTGATGGTGCAAGGGGAAAATGGAACCGGTAAAGAATTGATCGCAAAATCAATTCATTACAATTCTCATCGTAAAGATAAAAACTTTGTGATTCAGAACTGTTCTGCATTTAATGATAACTTACTTGAATCGGAATTATTCGGTCACGTTAAAGGATCTTTCACAGGTGCTTTAAAAGACAAAAAAGGGTTGTTTGAAGTTGCGGATAAAGGAACTTTCTTCCTTGATGAGATCGGTGATACGTCTCCGCAAATGCAGGTTAAATTACTTCGTGTATTACAAGAAGGAACTTTTACTCCGGTAGGTTCTACTGAAATGCGCAAAGTTGACGTGCGAATCGTTGCTGCTACAAACAGAAATTTACGTGAAATGGTCGAACAAGGCACATTCCGTGAAGATTTATACTATCGCTTAAACGTTATTAATATTCGTGTTCCGCCTTTACGCGAAAGAAAAGAAGACATTCCTGTATTAGTTGATTTCTTTTTAAATAAAATTGCTGAACAGTCCGCGAAGCCCAAAAAACAATTGATGGGTCGTGCGATTGAAAAATTATATGACTATGCTTGGCCAGGTAATGTTCGTGAATTGCAAAATGAAATCGAACGTCTTTGTGTTTTAGCTGGTGATGAAGTTAAAGTCGGTCACGAGATCTTATCACCAAAAATTTTAGAATTAGGTGAAAAAGCAAAAACTCAAGGTTCAAGATTGCACGGTAAACTTAAAGATGCTCTTGAAGACCTCGAACGCGAAATGATCAAAGAGGGCTTACGCCGCACTGGTTGGAATAAGTCGAAATTGGCTAAAGAATTAGGGATCAGTCGTGCTGGTTTAATCATGAAAGTTGAAAAATACGGACTTGATAAACGTAAGCTGGCTAGGGTTTAGTGGCCAAATAACTG
>JAYUQO010000259.1:0-2779 GCA_043756765.1 Bdellovibrio sp.
GCTGGTGATACAAAAGGCCCGCAATTTAAGCAATAACAATTGTTTTAATGTTGAATTAAAGACCATTCATTGTTAAATTTATATCACTTTTTAGTTCAAGCTTATATTTCAAACTGCGATCTTAGCTCAGTTGGTAGAGTACTTGCATGACATGCAAGGTGTCACAGGTTCAAGTCCTGTAGATCGCACCAAATTTTTCTAGTTTTTTAAATCAGCGCGATGAGTTCAATTCTTGTAGGATTATTTAGTTATTTTAGTCTGCAAAGAAAGCTAGTGTCTGCAATAGCCATCGAAAATTGAGGTATTTCAGAATTAATTAAACCTGATTTTCCAGAAAAATAAGAACCCTCATTAAATCGTAAGTGCACTTCGACTCCATTCACCGTTGGACTATATGAGGCTGAATATACGGCGCCAGTATAGCGCCGTATAATTTCAATTTTATTATCTTCAGTTATGTCGCCAAGCGAGCCAGTTAATTGCGGATGATAAATATAAACCACACATTCAATAGGGTCATTTTGGTCGGCCCTTGAAGTTTGAAATGACAGCATTAAAACAGTAATTACATAAAATATATTTTTCATTTAAAAACGCTCCTTTTGGATCTTGGTTTAATATTTTAACTCTATTACTTAAGCCTCTGGTGTCAATAATCAAATGTCATCAAGTCTAAAAACGCATATATTTACACTGACTTCCTGACTTCTAATAAACGACAGGAATCAAAGGTATCGGTCACCCATGCCCCACCATATGTCGGTAGTGTGACCGATACCCCCTATAAGTTCCAATTTTAGATAGAGCTCTCGTATTTGAGGTAAAAATAAATCCTTTGGCTCTGCGACAAGATCGAACTCGACTTGCAGGATAGCATTACATCGAATTACGATAAAATCTAAATAGGAGTTACCCAATGCCACATATTTCTTTACCTGAAAATTTACCTGGAATCATCGGACCGATGACCGCTTACCCAGAAACAGCAAAACCATTGAATGCATTAGCTGAAGCTTTGTTAGTTCAAGATTCACTTACGTTATCAAAAACTGACAGAGAAGTTATCGCTTCATATGTTTCTTATTTAAATAACTGTGTTTTTTGTTCTGAAACCCACGGTGCTGCTGCAAATGCATGGGCTAAAAATCCAACTCTTGCAAAAACAGTTTGGGAAAATCCAAAAACTTCATTAATTACAAATAAACTTCAAGCTCTTCTAAAAATCGCTGGCACTGTTCAAAAAGATGCACGCACTGTCAGTGAACCTATGATTCAAGAGGCCAGAAAACTGGGTGCCACAGATCAAGACATTCACGACACTGTATTGATCGCAGCTGCTTTCTGTATGTTCAATCGCTACGTTGATGGTTTAGCTACAGCTTACCCACCACGTGGTTTTGCAGGCTACGCAGACATGGGTCAAAGACTAACTGAAACAGGATATGTCCGCGCTTTAGAAAGTTAGTATTACCTAACAAATCCGAAATTCGTTTTTAATAAACTGCACTATACACCAGTTCACTGGTTTTTATATTGCTCAATGCTTCTCCGTATCGAGGAGATTGACATATGATATACACTCATGTAAGGTATGTAATATGGCTAACGCGAAACTGATCTATGATCAGAAGCAGCGTTTTCATGAAGGGCGCTTTGAAGTTCGCATCATTGCCTACGATGTTCCTAAAAGCAAAAAGTTTCCGGACGGTGTGAAACTCAGGTGTGTGCTTTTAGATCTAGAAGACAAATCGCCCAGATTACTTTTAGACAATCATGAACCGTACGGGTATCACCTGCATACAAAGATGTCCCATGATAAAGCTCATCGTATAACTGTCAGAGTCACAAATGTTGAAGAAGCTATTGAATACTTTATGAATGAAGTCAGAAAGGTGATGAAGGATGAAAACTAAAAAAGAAATGATTATAGCTTTTAAATCGCTCGACGACTTAGGTAAAGAGGCTATCGAGGCTATCAAAAGTAAAATTCCTAAAATTCAGCCAGAGAATATTATTTATTTTGATAATTGGACTTCGTTTCGTGGTTTTATGTCTCTACAAAAATTAGAGATTCTAACAATGATTTCAAGCATAGAACCCAATTCAATTTACGAACTTACAAAACTTCTTGATCGAAGTCTTGCCGCAGTTCAAAAAGACTGCGAAGCGCTTGAACATGCTGGTTTTATTAATCTTGAAAAAAAGAAAACAGGACGCGGCCAAGTTGTTCCACGCTTGAAGTTTAACTATGACAAAATAGTCGTTAAACTTGCAGCACATCCTTACGTTTTATCATTTAAGGCAGCGGCTTGATTTAAGCTAACAACGGCATCTAACTTGCTCTGTATATACATGTGGAACTTCGAAAAATAGCTCATGACTTTTTAAACCCCATAAACAAACCTGTTTTATTTAAAACGGTTTTTATTTATTTTCTAAGTGTATGTCTCATTTTGACACAAAATACTGTTCTAGCGAATGAACAGAACAGCAGAAATCGTCATTTGCCTGTCGAAATTGGGGACAATCAAAAAGAATATAACTTTGATATCTACAATACTGGATCCCCGATATCTGACCAAGTTTACGGGTCTGTTTCTACTGTTGAAACCAACACAAGTTTAAAAATGCGCAGCGTATTTAATGAAATTGAAAAAGATATTTTAAACATTCGTCAAAATGCTGAAATCAATTTTGCAAGCGTTGAAAAAGATAAAAAAACAATTTTTAAAAATTTTGAATCACTTAAACAAAAAATTTCTGATTTTGAAAAAAGATA
>JAYUQO010000260.1:0-2777 GCA_043756765.1 Bdellovibrio sp.
CAGCAGTTCGAATTCCAGACAGTACCTACTGCCGTTTGTGCGCCCCCTTGCAAAACTATGTATGATTGTAATTCAGATTTTCAAAGCCCTTTCACCAGTGGATTGGCGAGCCTCTAAAACTTTACATCATTTAATTGTTTGGGGATTAAAAACTTTTGTACGTGCTGATGCAAATTACCTTATTTTACGCCATTTTCATGTTGGTTCAGAAATTTTAGGTTTTATTGCGGGAAATGTACCGGGTGCAAAAATTAAATCAAACCCTTTAAGACCAAGATGTTTGGATGATTTAAAAGATGACTTGTTTTTAACGCATGATCTGAATCTTTATAATTTTATCATAAACTTGAACAATGAACTAAAAGATAAAAATTTGAAAATAAAACATCTATTAAATCCTGATTTTTCAATGATAACTGAAGGCGAATTTGACATTGAATTTCCCAAAAGCGGATTTTTTAATTTTATAGACTTAGAAACGGCAATCAATATTTACACTCCTGTGTACCAATTGCTATTAACAGATAATGACTTTTGGCGCGCAACAAATTCACTGCAATTAGACGAAACAATTGGAATTTATGCAGCCACAATTTTAAATTCACAACAGCATCTTGTTTTAGTGAATAATAAACACCCGATGGTTTCCATGATCACATCTGAATCTGCATTTCGGTTGGTTCTTCATGGATTATCAAGTGAAATGGGTCATTGGCTTTTAGTACAAAAGAAGATGGAACAGTCTAAAATGAAACAAAATGGATAATTTTTTAACCGAAACATTTTTATTAGGACTTAATCTGTTCGAGTTTTTTATTTTGACTGTGGCTAGTTTTATTATTTTATATTTTATTTTTACAAGTCTAGCATTCGTGATTTTTAAATCTGATAATTACGTTAAATTTCAAACAAAAGCATATAGACCTCAGCAAATAATAACTGAAGTAAAGCGCTCAGTGGTTACGATTCTTATGTTTGGAGTTTTAAGTGTTCCCGTTTTTTACGGTCTACAATCAGGATTTTTCAAAATTATTTTCGAATTTTCTATTTTAACTTTTTTAACAGAAGTTTCAATTTTATTTCTTTGGAATGAAATACATTTTTATGCTGTTCACAGAATTTTTCACACAAAATGGTTTTACAAGTTTCATGCAAGCCATCATTTTTCGCATGTTCCTAGTCCGTTTTCAGCTTATAGTTTTCATTGGTCAGAAGGTTTGTTGTTGGGTGCTGTGTTACCGCTGATTATGTGTTTTCATAATTTTCAGCTGTTTTCGATCCTAGTGTTGCCTATTTTAAGCATCGTATTCAACGTTCTGGGGCATTCCAATATCGATTTTTTTCCGAAGAAATCAATTAACAGTATTTTTAGTTTTTCAAAAAGACATTCTATGCATCACAAGGCTCCACAAACAAATTTTGGATTTTTTTTACCGCACGTGGATCGGTTCATGAAAACAAATGGGCCGGACTATGATACTTAATAATTTTTTTCAGTTGTTTCTTTTTATTTTATTTGTTTCGACGCTAAAGTTTTTTGTTTTATTTGTTGCACCTTATTTCATATTCTGGAATTGGTTTCCAAAACTACTTTGGAAGCACAAAATACAACAAATTCCAAGAATCAAGCCTATCCTATTTTTTGAATTTAGTTATTCGATGCTAAGTGTTTTGATTCAAAGTCTTTTCTTGGCATTTTTGTTCTGGGGTTCTCGGCAAGGTTATTTTAATATGCACTTAGGTTTTGGTTCTCGTGGATATGAATTAGAACTTTTGGCCTTTATTTCTTATTTTATCATCTATGATATCTATTTTTATTGGTCGCATCGACTTTTGCACTTTGGTTGGTTTTATAAAAATGTACATAGCGTTCACCACCGCTCAACAAACCCAACGCCATTGGCAGCCTATTCATTTCATCCCATTGAAACCTTGATCAATGTTTTTTACATGCTGCCTTTTGTTTTTATCTTTCCTGTAAGTTATGAAACTTTTATAGTTTTGCTTCTTTTAACAGATTTGAGCAATCTAGGTGGGCATTTCGGTTTTGAATTGTTTCCGTTAAAAGCTATTAATTCAAAGTTTGGCAATTGGCTGACAACTCCAACACACCATAATTTGCATCACCAGCATTCTAAGACTAATTTTGCTCTTTATTGGAATGGTTGGGATGAAATCTTTAAAACATCGCATCCGCGAACACGGTCTGAATTCTACAGAATCAAAAACCAGTGAAGGTGTATTTTACTCGCCAAGTCGGCCAAGCATAGCTGTCTTGATTTTTTTTATAAGCCGAGCTTCAGTCTGGCGGATAGCTTCTCTAGAGATTTTGTATTTATCGCCAATTTCTTGAAGTGTTAAAGGCTCGTCACTCAGAATTCGCTCTTCTAGTAAAATCAGTTCCTTGTCTGAAAGTTGTGACCGAATGGAATCTACAGATTTCATCAGCAAAGTAATTTGTTCTTCTAAAGCCAATTGTTCATCTAATGGAAGACTTCCGTCTTCACGCAGAAGCAAGTTCGACAGTGGAGTTGCATTTTCATTTTCTGAATTACCTGCTGGTTTATCAAGGCTGACATCCCTTGATGACAAGCGTTTGGCCATTTCGCTGATTTCATCTTCTGGAATTCCTAACTTATGTGACAGCAAAGTAATGTTTTCTGGTGATGTCATTTTTTCAAACTCTTGCTTTTGTTTTTGCAATTGATAAAAAAGTTTTCTTTGATTTGCCGTTGTGCCAATTCTAACCATTGAAAATTGCCGCATCAAATACTCTT
>JAYUQO010000261.1:0-7391 GCA_043756765.1 Bdellovibrio sp.
AAGTAATTTAGTTGATGGAGTACATGCATTTAATGTTCGCGCCTACGATAAAGTAGGTAACGTTTCTGTTGTTTCAACTTTTAACTTTACAGTCGCAAAGCCTGATCCATTAGCTTTATTTAACAGTGCGAAAACGATTTTAAATAATAAGTGTGCTAGTTGCCATACAACGGGTGGTCCAAACGGTGCAACTACTTTTGCATTAGCTACGGAAAAAGAATTTATCAATAATGGTCTTGTTGTTCCTGGCGATATCGCGAATTCAAAAATTATTTATCGTTTGAAAAATTATACGATCGATAACGGTTTAAGAAATATGCCACCGGGAACCGCTTTAACAGCACAAGAATACACAACACTTGTTAACTGGGTGAATGGAATTCCTAAAGAAGCAGTTGCCAATCAATTTGCTTGTGCAACAAACGAAGAGCCCTTGCAGCAAGATGCAAAACGTCTAAGTCGTGCAGAATATACAAATTCAATTAAAAGTTTATTAGACCGTGCAGTACCATCTAACTCAGCAGCAGTAATGAATTTATTAAAAATTGATCAAATCTTCCCGCAAGATGCAACAAATGGTTATTCTACGGGTGATAATAACTTTTCATTAAATCATGCAAGAAGTTATTTTGACGTAGCTGATATCGTTTCAAAAGAATTAACAAACAGTGCGAACTATGCAAATTTTGTAAATACATATTTGAATTACGCTAAAGGAACTTGTTCATTCACAGCGGTCACGACACTGAATGCTGATTGCACGAATACTTTAATTCGTAATTTTACTTTGCGTGCATGGGGTCGTCCAATCGAAGAAAATATAACAAATTTAAATAATGAATTTGCTGCCCTACAAGGAGAATTTAATTTAGGTGCAACATCAACTGTGGCTGTTGGCAATATGATATTCAGGGTTTTTACTGCACCACAATTTTTATTTCATCTTCAAAAAGACGTGACTCTTGAAGCCGGTTTAACATACAAGCTTTCATCGTATTCGATCGCTCGCAAGCTAGCATTTATGTATAACCATTCATTACCAGATGAGAATTTATTAAATATTGCTAAAAATAATGATTTAAATCAAGACGCTGGCTTTAATTTAGCCTTGAATGCGGTGGCACCAAATATGTCATCGATGGTTGGTCAGTTTTCGAAAGAATGGTTACGTCTTGATAAATTACCGCAATTTGCAAACGTGAATGATCCAAAATTTAAATTTATTACTGCGCAAAAAGGAATAGTGGCTAACGAGGGTCTTCGGTCAGGAATGGTTTCTGAAATTCAAGAATTAATAACTTATATCAGCTCTAACAACAGAAGTTATAAAGAAATATTCACATCGAATATTTCTTTTGCCAGAAATGCAGAATTAATGAAAGTTTATGGTCAGTCAGGTGTTGTACCGTCCGCAGTTACAGAAGCAAATGCTATTCGGTTTCCAGCTGGTGAACGCAGTGGTATTTTAACTCGTGCAGCCTTATTATTTTCAGGTGCGGGTTCTGAAAATCCAATTATGCGTGGTATTCACATTCGTAAAGATGTGTTGTGTCTTAAGTTAGCTGATCCTCCGGCTAATTTAGGTGATGCCTTGTCAGCTCCGCCACTTGATCCAAACTTAACAACGCGTGAACGTTATCAAGTGAAAACTTCACAAACGGCTTGTATTGGTTGTCATAGCCAAATCAATCCAGTGGGCTTTTCATTAAGTAAATATAACGCATTAGGATCATTTCAGCCTGTTGAACCTATCTTTGATGTGAACGGAAATAAAATTAATGATTTAATGACTGACGCACGGGCAAATTTATCGATTCCATTAGGTATAAATAAAGAAGTTCAAAGTGGTATGGAA
The DNA here is from genome assembly GCA_043756765.1 of Bdellovibrio sp. GTDB lineage: Bacteria > Bdellovibrionota > Bdellovibrionia > Bdellovibrionales > Bdellovibrionaceae > Pseudobdellovibrio. The sequence goes on from JAYUQO010000261.1 coordinate 1,856, forward strand.
TTCAGTACTGAAGTCGCGGATTCAAAACAGTTTAAAAAATGTTTCACGCAGAATTTTTACAGCTATGCTTACGGCCTGAATGAAAGAACAGCAGTTGTTGATTCGTGCACAATGAACAAAATGTATTCAGAATTAGATAACGGTGCATCTTTACAAACTTTCTTTAAAAGCGCGGCTTTGAGTCCTAACTTTAGAAAAAGAAAGATAGTGAAGTAAATCAGTGTGGTAATTAAGATCTGTCTTAGTCAAAGTTTTTGGGGGAGTCAGAATGAAAGTTAACAGAATAAATCGCAGAATGTTTTTGCAGGGTAGCGGTGGCGCACTTGTTAGCATTCCGTTTTTGACTTCACTATTACCCCGTGAAACTTGGGCGCAGACAGCGCCAACTATCAGACGTTTTTTATATATCAAATCGAGTTATGATTTAGGTCATCATTCCTCATGGTTACCAAATATCGGTGGTAATGTTGCTAATCTGGGGCAACCCAGCCAAGTTGTGACCGGTGTGAATGGCCATCACAATGTGCGTTGGCAAAACTTAAGAGACTTTGCTCCGACAAATAGTTCAGTGTTAGCACCCTACTATGCATCTGCGCTAAGTCCGTACTTAGAAAGCGCTAACATTTTACGTGGGTTAGACTTTATAGTACGTTATGGTCACAGCAATGCTATGCATTTGGGTGGATTAGTTGAAGGCTTTGCAGGGCTTGGTGGTACTAGAAAAATTCCGACAATAGATCATGTCATTAATAATAATAAAATTTTTAATCCATTAGGTCGTTCGGTCATTAATATTGGTGGACATTCAGGTGAAGGTTCACAAAATATTTCAGGAGGAGTCGTAAGTCATGCGCCTAATTCTGGTTATGGACTAGGCGAAATTTATAACAGTTTATTTTCTAATGGTAATTTTCCTGAGAGCGGTCAACATGGAGTCAGTAATCCCAAGACCCCAGTCTTGAATCGTGTTTTAGAAGATTATAATCGTTTAAAAAACAGTAAAAATATTAGTGCTAGCGATAAATTAGTTTTGCAAAATGCAATGGATAAATTAAGTGATGTGCAAAATTCGCTGACAATGATTGTAGCAGCAGGTTGCAGTCATAAAAACTTTTTCGCATCTCATGCAGGTACCAGTATTCATTCAGGCGTAGATGAATTAAATTCAATAGTTGTTCAAAAAGCATCAGCTGATTTAATTACAGCAGCCATGATGTGTGATACAAATCGTGTTTTCGGGGTTCATCTGGGTGTGTTTACCAGTGCTTTTGATGGACAAGGTTTTGATCATCAAGTGATCAGTCATGAACCACACGGAGTTGTTGCTGGTAAAATAAATTGGCAACGAATGTGTGAACGTCACAACGTATTATTTAAAAATTTCACAATACCATTGATTCAAAATTTATCCTCTGCAATTGATCCATCAAACGGAAAATCATTATTATATAATTCACTGATTTATAACACAATGGAAAGTGCCCAAGTGCATGGCTGGTGTTCACACCCAGGAATGTTATTCGGAAACGCTGGTGGAAATATTCAATCTGGCAAATACATTGATTACACGGACAGAACAAAAGGTATCGCTGAGGGTGTAGACACGGGCGGTGACAACGGTTTTGATAGAACGTTGGGCAGCCCTAAATTTTGCAATAACTACTACGGAGTTAGCTACAATAGATTGTTAGTCACAATCATGCAAGCCATGGGTCTTCAACCTTCAGACTATGAAGATAATAGTTTGAATTCTCAACTCTACAATAAAACGACGATTGCTGGTGCTAATATTGGTGTGCAAAATCAAAACTTAACTAGCCTTGGTGGTTATGGCTATGCATTTCCTGTTGATGCGAATATTGATTCATGGGAGCGAAACGCATTTGTAACTAATATTAAAAATTACGATTTAAAACAGTTCAGATATAAATTGCCGATCCTTTAGTTTTTTGGTCAGCGGGGTAAAATGAAAGTTAACAGAATAAATCGCAGAATGTTTTTGCAAGGTAGCGGTGGCGCACTTGTTAGCATCCCGTTTTTGACTTCACTATTACCGCGCGAAACTTGGGCGCAGACAGCACCAGCTGTGATCAAAAGATTTATGACAATTCACACAAATTATGATATTGGTCATAATTCGTATTGGATGCCGAATAACGGATCAACAACACAAATTCGCAATTTGCCACAGCCTAATCGCGTCGCTACAGGAATAAACGGTCATCATGATGTACGCTATCAACCGCTACGTGAATTTGCTCCAACAAATTCATCAGTTTTATCTCCGTTGTACGGTGCAGTTTTAAGTCCTTATTTAGAATCAATGAATATTTTACGAAGCTTAGATTTAACAAATCGCTATGGACATGGTCATGCCCATGTCATGGGCGGAATTTTACATGATGATCATGTGAGTAGCGGTTTTCAAAAAATTCCAACAATTGATTATCTATTAAATAATAACAAAAGATTTAATCCAAATGGTTTACCTTTAATCACCACGCAATACAGTGGCGAAGCACTTTCACAATCTATTTCAGGCAGCAATGTTGTCAGCACATCAAGAACAAGTGATTTATATAATGGTTTATTTGCCAACGGTAGTTTTCCAGAAAGCAGTCAATCTGGCACCACGACTCATCCCAGATCTAGTGTGATGAATCGTGTTATGGAAGACTACACACGAATTCGTAATAGTCGTAACATTAGCAGTGAAGATAAACTTATTTTGGATAATGTGTTTGATAAGTTTTCTGATATTCAAAAAAGTTTTACGACAACGTCGACAGCACAGTGCCAATATAAAACATTGGCTAACAAAGGCGCCGGAGTTCATAATGCTATTGAAGGAAAAGTACTTGCTGACTTAATTACAGCTTCCTTTATGTGTGACAGTACACGTGTCATATCATTTCAGTTAGATACATCCTACGGTTTAGGTGTTGTCGACGGCCAAGAATTCGACCATCAAATAACTAGTCATGATCCTTTCCTTTTCACTAATGGAAAATACCAGTGGCAACGCATGGGCGATCGTCAAGCCTATGTGATCAAAAATTTAGTGGCGCCTTTAGTACAAAACTTATCTAGCGTGACTGAAGCTAATGGTAAATCTATACTTTACAATTCTTTATTAAACGTCAGCTATGAAGCAGGACAAGTACATGGGTGGGGATCGGTGCCTGCTATATTATTTGGTAATGCGGGCGGAGCCATAACATCAGGAAATTATATAGATTATGCAGATCGAGCAAAAGGATCTTTTGATGGTTCTGAATTTAGTCAAACACCTGAAGACAGAGTTCCAGGTGCTTTGAAATTTGCAAACAACTGGCATGGTGTATCACAGAACAGATTGTTAGTTACAATTTTACAAGCTATGGGAATTACGCCAGCAGAATACGAAAATAATGCATTGAATTCTCAGTTATATAATCGAACTGATATTGGTGCTTTAAATAACAATATTTCAAATATCGGTGGTTATGGTTATGCCATTCCTGTAAAAATTGACGGCCGACCAAACTGGGATGACAAAAGGCCTGCATTAGCAAAATATGATTTAAAACAATTTAAATATAAATTACCAATTTTGTAAAATAAAAGATAAATTTTTTGGGGTAGGGAAAATGAAATTTAACAGATCAACACGCAGAATGTTTTTGCAAGGTAGCGGCGGCGCTCTAGTTGCCATGCCATTTTTAACATCTTTACTACCGCGCGAAGCTTGGGCGCAAACAGCCCCGACAACTAGAAGATTTATTTCTATTCGCTCAAGTTACGAAATGGGTCACAATTCAAGTTGGTTACCTAATGATGGATCTAGTATTTATAATTTACCACAACCTACAAATGTAGCCACTGGTGTCAACGGACATCACAATGTTCGCTGGCAAAACTTAAGAGATTTTGCTCCAACAAATAGTTCTGTGTTAGCACCGCTGTATGGAAATTTAGCGAGCCCGTATTTAGAAAGTATGAATATTTTAAGAGGGCTAGACTATATTGGTGGAGAAGTCGGTCATTCTTGGGCCGTCAAATTTGGGGGGATAGAATCAGGTCATCCGCCAGAATTGAAACGTCTACAAACATTGGATCACATTATAAATGCAAATAAAACTTTTAATCCCTTGGGCAGACAAGCTGCTTTATTAGGATTAACGGGTGCAAGCTCGCAAATTAAATTAGCTAGTGGCACTATTGCTAACGCGCCTCACTACGATCGATTTTTTTCAACTATTTACAACGGATTATTTAGTAATGGATCTTTTCCGGAAAGTGGTCAAACAACACTCATAAATCCTAAAGGGGATGTTTTGAATCGTGTTATTGGCGATTACAATCGTATCAATAACAGCAAAAATATCAGTGCAGCGGATAAGCTTATTTTACAAAATACGATGGATAAATTTAGTGATGTGCAAAAATCTTTAGTGGCAACAACAGTAAATTCTTGTCAATACAAGACTTTTTACAATACAAGCCCTTACAAAGGCTCCGCCATGTGGGATCATACTGTAAAAGAAGCTTATAAGTTTTTAGCTGACCTGATGGCTTTATCAATTATTTGTGACACAGCTAGAACTTTTTCTGTACATAATTATTTACATGAAGGTGTGCATGATGGCGTTGCCTTTGATCACCAGGTTACAAGTCACGAAACTTTTGGCGTAGTTGGTGGTAAGACAAATTGGCAGCGAATGAATCAACGGCAAAAATTAACATTTGATCAGTTAACAATACCATTAGTTAAAAATTTATCGGAAGCGGTTGATCCGTCCAATGGAAAATCATATTTATATAATTCACTAATTTATCATACAACTGAAAGTGGTCAGGTTCATGGGTCAGGCTCTCAGCCAGCCGTATTATTCGGTAATGCTGGCGGAAATATAACTTCTGGTAAATACATTGACTACTCAGACAGATCTAAAGGTGCATTTGAAGGTGCAGATCTTTATAATAAGACACCGGGCAGTCCACAATTTTCTAATAACTGGAGAGGCGTTCAATACAACCGATTGTTAGTTACGATTATGCAAGCTATGGGCGTTTCTCCGTCTGAATACGAAGATAATGCAATCAATCAACATGTCCTAAATAGAACTGATTATGGGTCTTTGAACTCAAATATATCAAGCCCTATTGGTGGCTATGGCCATGTCTGGTTAGAAAATCCAGTTGTTGGAAGATGGGATTATAACGAGATGATAGGAAATATTTCAAGCTACGATCTGAAACAGTACAAATATAAATTGCCGATTTTATAAAATAAATTATTCATAAGCTTAATACGGGGAATTAATGAAGATAAACAGATCAACGCGCAGAATGTTTTTGCAAGGTAGTGGCGGAGCACTTGTCAGCATTCCTTTTTTAACATCACTGCTGCCGCAAGAAGCTTGGGCTCAAACCAATCAAGCGGCGACTGTGAAAAGGCTTATTACAGTTAGATCAAACTTCGAGATAGGCCACCATTCGTGCTGGTTACCTAATGATGGATCTAATATATATAATTTGCCGCAACCAAATCGCG
>JAYUQO010000262.1:0-2762 GCA_043756765.1 Bdellovibrio sp.
TGCATTTTCAATCAGCGAACCAGGTGTGGTTTTTGAAAACAGAGAATTCATTTGTCGTGGTAAGAAAATAAATAAAATTAAAAGAATAAAAGCAATAGCGAATAGGGTTATTAGAATTTTTTTGAGCATATTAATTCTCGATTTCCTTGAGGAAACCTGGCGAATATATACCACGTCGTGCAACAGACAGATGAACATAGATGGACACAGATATGATTGAAATCAAAATCAAGGGATAACAATGTAGAGACGCAAAATCTTGCGTCTCTACCGAGATCAACAATTGTGGTGACCTATCAAAAAGGGATTTTTTATTCGTCATTTGTGTTTTCTAAAAAAATATTGGTTTTGCCAATGTGAACTAGAATCTCGAGCTCGCCTTTTAAGCCATATGGTTGGCAAAAAATCAATTTTTTATTGTCGATTTCACTAAAAGGTTTATTGATTTCAGGTGTTCCTATAATTCTATAATGTAGGGGTTTACTGTTGAGTGTTACATTTAGAACCCCTTTATTAGTGGGGTATTCTAAATTTTTGTTTTTGTAATATAGATCAGTGATATCGAGTACGCCGAAACATATTAATTCATTTGGTACATTTGGTCTTTCCCATTTAATTTTAATTTCTTTTTCACTAATTTCTTGGGAAATAAACTTCAAAGTGTTAAAGGTAAAAGCTAAGCCATAAGGATAAGGTTCAGCATGTGATTGAAAGGGCGCTGCGAATTGAATGTAATCATTTCTGAAGATTCGATTTAATGGACTTTCATAATAGGGCTGTTTAATACCAGTCATATAAACCGTCCAGTTCATCATATAACCTTGTGATTCAGCATTTTTCCATAAACCTTCGGACATGACGTTAGGTACATAGCCTTGGTCAGGTGAAGAGCGCCAATGAGGCAATTTTTTATCGATGGGTAAAAGCTCTTTGACCCAATCCTTTTCATCGCGTAAACTGGTATCACTACCAAAAAATGTATAAAATTTATTATTGACATAAATTAGTTCTTCATCGCTTATTATTTTGTTTAGCCAAGCAGAATAAGCAGAACTTAAAAAAAGCGGATACGAAGAAGTATTCATGCCAAGAATTTGGCTACCACTCGGTAATGCACCGCGTGGTGTCATCGCACCATGCACAAAACCTTTAAAAAGCTCTTTGAATTTTTCGGGGTTAATAAATTCATAAACTGGCAATAAAGGTGTTGTTGATTCTGACGAATCTAAGTGGCCATCTTCGGCAAATAAAACTTTTTGATCATAGGCATATAAATTTTTTAAGTCATTCTTTACAAAACTAATTAATGGTTCGAAACCTAACCATTTTTTTGATTCAGCAACTTTTACGATTTCAATCATTCGAGCATCTAAATATTCGATGCGCCACAAAGGTTTATCAACCCAACCACTATTATCATTATTTTTAATGCCAAGGTCTTTTCTGATTTTTACATAGAAATCGGCAAACTTTTTTAAGCTATCGAGACACAATTGATGAATGTCGTCATTTTTACCGTAGTTCAAATAGGCCAGCATTAAATAAACGATATCTGTGCCAAGCAGATAACTTTTATATTTTTCATCAAAAGGCTCTGGTTTTGCTGGTGTAAAATCTGAAGTACGCCAAAAATACTTTTCGTTTTTGTTGAATAAAAAATATTCACGATGATAAAATTCAATTATTTGTTTTAAAGCGACGACGACTCTTTCATTATACGGGGCTGGCAAATCATTTTTAATTAAAGACATTTGAAAAAACCCAAAACCAAAACTATCAATGAATTTATTGCCAAATATTGCAAATTTAGCTTTGGATTGATCAAAAGGAATAGCAATGCGCCCGCGCATATTATCGGGGCCACCATCATAAGGGTTGACTATGCCTTCTCGATCAACTAGATCCCATAAAGGTAACCAATGATTTCCCTTTTCATCTTTAGTTTCAACAAGTAATTTTTCTATTTTATTCAATACTTGTTCCCCAAAGATTAGATATTCAGGTAGTTTAGTGGCGACATAGGTTCTGAGATAACCATCTATTTTTATTGGCCACTGTGAAACTGGAATATGATCATGATATCTTAAAGTAGCACCATGGCCAACCTCACAACCTTCGGGAATCAAGCCTTCAAAATCATTAACAGCTTTAAAATAAATATCTAAAGAAGCAATTTGTGAGCTGTACCCTAATAATATTTGTGGTTCATTTGGTTTTGTTTCTTCTTTTTTACCATTAAAAGTTGCAAAACCAAAAGCACTATAAACATTATTGTTTTCACCTACTTTAAAAAAAGAAGATTCCGTAATCATTATTTTTTCTATAGGCTTTGTTGCTTTTTTATCTTTCTTATTTGATTCACTATTGAGATCTTCAAGTTTAAGCGTTCTTTTTTGGGATCTAGAAATGTTAAATCTAAAATTTGGTTTTTTAGCATTTATATTTAAACTTTGTAATGGGATTTTTATTTCTAAGGTGCGCTGATTTAATAAACCGGTGGTTTTAGAAAAGGCACAAGACAGACCTGAGTTCCAAGTTAAAACTGTTTCGCCTCTTTCGATTCTAACAAAGGAATCAAACACCGAGCCATAAAAATTAATGACAATATGTTGGTATATTGCTGACGATTCATTATGAATAAGTAATTCTAAAACATCATCTTCAAAAATTTTGGGGTCATCATATTCTCTAGATTTTCCTATAAACTCATCATGAAGATTATTGCCAGCTTGTATGGCTATATATAGAAACGAGTCATCCAA
>JAYUQO010000263.1:0-2756 GCA_043756765.1 Bdellovibrio sp.
CCTTCGCCTAGATTACTGCGAGAAATCGAAGAACGATTAACATGGGAAGCAATCAGTGAATTTAGCCTTATGCAAACCCATGGTCGAACTATGGAAAGAAACGGTAGTGCTTGTCTACAATGGGAAGAATCAATTATCAATAAAACAATAGACCTAATAACCGAGCATTTACCAAAGCTACCACCATCGTTTCAAGGTTTGTCAAAAGATTCTTTAAAGGTTTGGTTGTATGGGATGTTACAGCATTATCGCGAGAGAGGTGTTTTTTATCACCATTACATTGATGATTTTGCTAGAAGAAAGTATTGGGGAAAATTTCCTTTTGGACACACAATTGAAGGTCGCGAAATGTTTCCACCAGCTAATAGCAAATATAAACCAAAGTTGCTAATTGATTTTAGTAAGTCAAAAATTGGTAAGCAAATCTTTCATTTAGGAAAAAGCTCGAAAAGTTCTAATTTACCTTGGCATATCAAATGGACTCTAAGATCTCTGCATCTTAAAGGCTCTGACGAAGTAGATATACTTGATCTTATCAAAATGTTTCTTGTTAAGGGCGAAGAAGCTGGTTTAGTGAAAATGGTTCATGAAGATTCGGGTACGCATTTTTATTCGTTGAGCTCTCAAGCGGCAAGATTAATATCACTTGGCCAACACTTAGAATGTTGTGAGAGCAAATATTGTATGGTGCGACCTTTGCCTGAAGCAAAATTATGGTTGAATGCGCCAACTATTGATTATCATGAAGACCTTGGTGTGTTTTATGAGATCCCTTTTAATCAGCGCCAAAAATATTATCGGGCGCGTTATCGCAAGGGGGCCCTACGGAAAGTTGTCGCTTCAGAACATACAGGTTTATTAAAAACGGAAGAACGCGAAAATTTAGAAAGAATCTTTAGTGCGGGTAATTCGCCAGATGACCCCAATGTATTAACTTGCACAAGTACCTTAGAAATGGGTATCGATATCGGTGATTTATCAAGCACATTATTGTGTTCTGTGCCACCGACTACGGCTAGTTATTTACAAAGAATCGGTCGTGCAGGTCGTAAAACGGGTACGGCTTTGATCATAGCAATCATTAATCAGCGGCCACATGATATGTTCTTTTTTGCGCGACCTTATGAAATATTAAAAGGAAAGATACAAGCGCCTGGTTGTTGGCTAGATGCCTCGGCTGTATTAGTGCGACAATATTTAGGCTTTTGTTTTGATAGTGGTGTTAAAGAAAAAATATTGATCAAATTACCTAAAACAGGCCGACAGTTAGTGGATGATGTTAAAAATACTGAAGGGTTTTTGCCAAAGTTTTTTCAATGGTTAGAAACCAAAGAATCGTTTCTGCAAGATGCTTTTTTGCAACGATTTGTATTAGATGTCAAAGATGACACCAGAATAAGATTTTTAAGCGAAACCAAAACGAGTTTACTGGTGAAAGTAATTGAAGTCGCCATCAATGAATTTGATATACAACGAAGAGAGCTAATTACAGCTAATCAGAGACTTAAAACACAATTAGATAATTTATTACCAGAAGATAAAGAAGAAAGATATGGGCTTCTTACCGAATTAAATATATTACGCGGTCGTCAAAAAACTTTTGATGAAATGAATACTTTAGAAATTTTAATTGATTATGGTTTATTACCGAATTATGCTTTCCCTGATAGAGGGGTTCGTTTTCATGGTGCGATCTATAACAAACATCATAAAGACGCTCAAACAATTAAACCAATCGAATTAATCAGACCTGCCGGTGCCGCTTTAAAAGAGCTAGCACCTTATAATCATTTTTATACGCATAGCCGAAAGTTTGAAATACAACAACTCAGTATTGGTAGCCAGCAAGAATCATTATTGGAACTTTGGGCTATCTGTGGCCTTTGTGGTCATATGCGATTATGTTCCGAACAAAATAAGCCTGATGCAAAATTAGCTTGCCCGCAATGTGGCCATCAGGGTGCCTCCGATAGTCAAAGCGACATGGGGCAGAAAAGACTTTTTTTGGAATTCCCTAAATCACAAGCAATTTCGTATATGGAAAACTACGAAAGTTTCAGTGGCGATCGCGATGAAGAAAGAGTTAAAAATGTATATCAGATCATTCCTAGTTTTGATCAAACTATTGATCGAGCTAGTGGTGCGATGGTGGAAGAAAGTTTACCGTTTGGTATCGAGTACCGTGCGGCTTTTATCATGCGTGAAGTCAATGATGGCTTTAAAGATCAGGAAAAAGAGATTGTCTTTGGGCAAGACATCAAGGCTTCCAAATATGGTTTTCAGATTTGCAAAGATTGTGGTGTTGTGCAACCGCCACAAGGTGAAACCGAACATCGAAATAATTGCAAATGGCGCAAGAATAAAGAGAAGAATAATGCCAATAACCAAAAGAATGAGCAATATAAATCGATTTATCTTTATCGGCAACTGAAGTCAGAAGCGATTCGTTTATTATTACCCGAAATGGAAAGTAAAGATATTGAGACTTTAATTGCTTGTATTTATCAAGGTTTAAGGTTGCGATTTGAAGGTAACCCAGCCCACTTGATTGTCAGATCGCAAAAAATGCCTGACCGCACTACTGGTGATACAAAAGATTTTTTAGTATTGATGGATGCTGTACCAGGTGGCACTGGTTATTTAAAAACTTTATATCAAGAAAAAGATTCCCTTGATAGGCCAGGCCAAGGTATTATGGATATTTTACAATTGGCCAAGGATAATCTTGAAACATGTTCTTGTCAGCGATTAAAGCC
>JAYUQO010000264.1:0-7322 GCA_043756765.1 Bdellovibrio sp.
CCAGCAGGGTTAACTGTTTTAAATGACGGCAGTCTATTAATTATGGATGATAAAAATAATTCGATCATTCGTTTGGCTGTTGGATTGACCCATAAAACAGATCAACAAAGTCAAACTGGCAGTAAAACTGGATTTGTCGCAACTGAAAATCAGAAAAAAAGTTATTCACAACTTTATCCACAGCTACAAAAAAACTGTATGACTTGTCATAGTGATTTATATTCAACTAGCAGTAGTGATGATAGTTTGAAGAAATTGATAGAGCAGGGCCTAATTAATCCACTTAATCCAGAGGCCAGCAGGCTTTTTCAACGATTAAAAACTCAAACGATGCCACCTAAACCAAATACAATGACATCCGAAGATTATAAAAAAATGTATAAGGACATTGATACGTTGAGCGAGTTACTGAAGAATAAAAAATAGTTGGTTTGTTTTTTATCTAATTGTTGCTCTGGCAAGGGGCTGTGTTCTGTTTCGTCGGGCACCGCTGAGGAATGACCTCTGTTTGTAATAATTAGTGTCGATAATCCTGACAGCTTCTATAATGAATAGCTTAGCGTTATAGTCATTTTTGTGAAAACAATCTTCCTTGGCTTTATTCTTATTTTTTCGTTAATCGGCTTCCAACTGCAAGCAGCGCCACACACAAATATACAACCCCGTTTAATGACCTTTCCCTTAGGTGAGAAGATAGATTTAACTATTGTTGATTCCTTCACTGTTCGTAAAATATTTAACGACATGGTTTCGCAAGAAAATATCCCTTTTGCTTTTCCAGAGCGGGGGTGCGAAGCCCGCGCCCATGCTATGGCTTTACTTTTAGAAAAAGAAAATATTAAAACAGGTAAAATTTTTGTCACAGGTTTTTTAAAAGTAAAAACCCCCAACACACCATCTGGCTTTGTAGTTTGGCGGTATCACGTCGCCTTAACTTTGTGGGTTCGTCATCCCATGACCCAAGTTGTTGAAACTTATGTTGTTGATCCTTCGTTATTTAACAAGCCTGTTAAAATTCATGACTGGGTTGCCGCACAAATGCAGACTGAAAACAATCGTTTAGATCGATTGGTGCAAACACCAAGCTATGTCTATGATCTTAATTTTACCGATGCTAAGTCAGAATTGTCATATAATTTGGCGGATTTAGATTTGATGACAGAATATTTAGGTATTTATCTAAATGTTCAAAAAGAGCGTCAAAAAAACAAATAATCTATTAACTATTTCACAATTTATTAAAATAGTCTTAGTCTATTGGTCATGATTAAAAATAAGCCTATTGATTTCAACAAAGCAATTATTCTTTCTGGTCTTTTCGGGTTGTTTATTTTCTTCGTTTTACAAAACCCTATGCCTCAATTGGAACATTATCATCAATTTGCGGATTCAAGATTTTTTTTACTTCCCAACTATCAAAATGTGATCAGCAATTTTATTTTTTTGTTTGCAGCTGTGTACGGGTTTTTATTTATTGATTTTAAAAAAACACAACGAAATGAAAAAATTTATCTGTTCACTTTAATTTTTGGAGTTTTCTTAACTTCTATAGGTTCGGCCTATTATCATTATAACCCCAACACAGAAACTTTATTTTGGGATCGTCTACCAATGAGTTTTGGCTTTATTGGTTTTGTGATGTGGTTACTATCAAAAACCGTAGTTAAAAAAAATGATTTGAGTTTGTTTGTAATTGGATTATTTTTGGCAGTCAGCTCTGTTGTGTATTGGTCTTACACTGAATCAAAAGGGCAGGGTGATCTTAGGCCTTATTTGTTTGTTCAGTTCGGGTCAATCTTGGTAACACTGCTTGTTGTTATTCTTTACAGAAATATCCCATATCCACGTAAAGCTTGTTTTTATATGTTGCTGTTTTACGTGCTGGCTAAAATTTCTGAAATACTCGATGTGAAAATTTATGAAGTTTCATTCGGAATTACCAGTGGTCATGCGCTTAAACATTTACTGGCCGGTTACGGAATTTATTTATTTTTTAGATACTTGCCTGTGAATCTTCCTGAAAAGAAAACTTAAGTTTTAGTTTCTTAATTTTATTCGACATTATTTGAAAAAATCGTTGTCCAGTTTGGATCATTTAATTGACTAGCCGGAGTCACCGTTCGACGTGTCCAAGGGATATTGCCTAAGTACCATTTGGTCCAAAATTCGACATCTGCATCTGGATTATTTTTAAATATTTGGTCAAAAGATTCAATCTGTCCCATTTTAACGCCAATTTGTTGATAAACATCATAAACATATTTCGAACAAAAATATTTGTTGTCTGAATCGTAATCAAAGCCTGTGTGGTAGTAGCGCTCTAATCTATCGGCTGCTGCTTTTTGTAAAATAGAGATGTGTTTTGCATTTAAAGCTTGGTTAAATCTTTTTAAAGAAACCTGTCCGTTTATAGACCTCGCAACGAATTCACAAAGCGGGGTGATTGAACTTTTTGGAACACGACTTTCATAGATCACCCATTGACCATTTTTTTGAAAGATCACACCAACGTGTGAAGTCCATGATTTCGTTAGCTCTGCGACTTCTTTAAAAATAAAACCATCTGCCGCAGTAAATAACACATCTCCTGATTGAACGTGGGGCATTAGTTTTGTGCAAGTTGGGTTTTGCCTAGGACGGGCAGCTTGGGCTATAGATACAAAAACTGTGACTAATAAAACTAAGGCAACAATTGTTTTTAAAAGAGTGTTTTTCATTGAATGGATATTCATCTTCCCCTCTGATCTGAGCAACTAAAAAGTGATTAATTGCGTCCCTTTTTAGTCACTATGTCGTTTTTTACAACACTATTTTTCCTAAAAATCATCAGATTTGCATCTTCTGATGGCATATTGTGTGCACCACCTATATTCGGTTTAAGCTCTAATTTAAGCGAAAAGGTGTATTATTATGAGATCATTGATTAAACAAACTTTAAGTTTTATGGGGATTCTGATGGCGTGTTCGGCAGGCCATAGCATGGTTCTGTCAAACGATGTGATTAAAGCCTCTGAAGATATCTTGTCACTGACTCAGTCCCAAAGTCTTCAAGCCGCTAATTGTCAGGCGACTTTATCTGATCTTAACAAAAGTCTTTACGCTATTAAATCCGATCATTTTATTAACATGACAACTGTTTCTGAAGTTAATCAACAAGATGCGATCAGCCGTTTATTTGAATCACGCATGCAATTAAATTATCGCTTAAGAGATTTCGTTTCTGGAAAGAAGTTTCAAAGCCGTGCTGAACTAGAAGGTTGCGCCAATGAAATGAGGAAGTCTCATAGAAGTTTGCGTGGTCTTGAAGATCGTATTGGCTTAACTGTTTTAAGATCACAGAAGAAATTAAAAAATTTAGGTGTGGTTGGTCTTCCGGGTTCTGACTTAGGTTTAAAACCGTTTGTTGAAAATCAATGGCCTAATTTATTGGTCAATAAAGTTTTAATCCCTAGCGGAAAATTTTCTTTATCTGATTTAAAAACTGGTGATTATATTTTAACTAAAGCGACCAATTTTGCCAGTGCTGTAATTAGTCGTATTGGTGAAGTTGATACTCAGTTTAGTCATATCGGTATAGTTTATATAGATGATGGATCGCTTTTTGGTCCAAAAAATAAAGGTCAAATTTACATCGTTGAATCAGAACCAGATTTCGGATTACAAATTGTATCTCTTGATCACTTTTTACGTAACGATAAAAACAGACTTGTTATTTATCGTTATAAATCAACTTCAAAAAATCCAGGCCTCACTGCCGATGAAGATGTCGCAGCACGCGCTGCCAAATTTCTTGCAGAATTGGCTGATGTTAGACTAAACCCGTTTGATGCGACAGGAACAGATCACACAATGACTGATCGTCTTAAAATCTTAGGTGATCGTCAAATTGCAAGACTACCTTATAACTTCGAAATGGATATGAAAGTTGAATCCTCTTTGTTTTGTTCACAAGCCATTTCGTTTGCATTACAAAATGCGTGCACACAAACTGGTGTGAAATGTGAAACGTTTCCAGAATTAGGAAATACACAAGAGCAAATGTTTCCTTTGTTGCAATCTAAAATTTCGATAAAAAAGAATGGCTTTGCTAAATTATTGAATTTAACTGCCTCAGAAACATTTTCTCCGGCTGATGTTGAAGTAGAGCCCCGATTTGAAGTTGTTGCCGAATGGAGAGATTTTTCTTTCGCAGCCTATACACGAGTTCAAGATTTAGCGATGACAAAAATTTTTCAGTTAATGGAAGCTTATGAATATGAATTTATCGAAAGCCCTGAGTTAAAAATCTTTACAGAAATCAGCAGTTCGATGCTTAAAAAAGCTGATAAAATGCCAGAAAATATGCCTGATGGTCTAACTAAAGGATCTTTATACATGGCTTTCTTAACTTGGTACACGGGTCCTGGTTCATTTTTTACAAGTTCAGTTGAAGGTTTAGATGATAAAAAAATTATTGAATTATTTAAATCTCTTGGTTCTTCACAATCTACAATCAACGAACTATTAACCAAAGATCTTAACTACGATGTCTCAGCTAAAAAATTAAAAAAATTGTTAGTGCGTATTTTAAAACAAAAAAGCTTGGTTTCGTTTGTTCAGGATTTAGAAGACATCCAAATTCAAAGAACTGGTTTTTACTTAACTGAAAATCAGATGTCTAACGTAATTGATGAGGCCCGCAAGCAAGATTGTTTGCTTTATCAAGATTTAGCTACGAAAAATGAAGCTTTATTGTCAGATGAAAAAGCTGCGAAAAGAAATACGCTTTTTATGCACGACTTGGTTCGCAAAAATCAAGCAAACCCGCAGCAAGCTTGTGAGGTTAACAAGCTGCCGTTAGATAATTTTTAATTAAATTTGTAATAGATTGGAATGTATATGAAAAAAACAGTTTTAAAAAATGTCTTGTTAGTCTTGGGTTTTAGTTTTTCACACAGTCTTGCTTTTTCGCAAGTCGGCTTGGCTCCTGTAAGTTTAAATCAACGTTATTCGGTGATTACTGTGACTCCGTCGACTGAAGGCAAACCTGAGATCGAAAAATTAAAAAAAATAATCGAAGCTCAAGTTCAAAAAATTGCTGATGAGGCTGTTAAAACAGCGGCGCTGGGTTTATTACAGCCCAAAGGTTTAACTGAGCTATTCGTCCAGCTGGGTCAAGAGATGAATAAAAATTTATCTCCGTTTGTCCAAGAAATTAATTCTAAATTGCCAACTGATGATGCTTTAGTTTTTTCAACTTATATTATGCCATTTCAAAATATCGAGGGCTCTGTTAAGATTCAAATGCCAATTATTAACGAAGCCCAGATTCATGCCGTGGACTTGGGTCAAATTTCTGAAAAAGATGGATATGCTTTCTTTACAAGTTTAAAAACAAATATTTATCAGATTCCTTTAAATAAAACAGATCAGTTCCAGTTCGTTACATTAGCCACGCACATTCGTTTAGCTAAAGATTATGTTCAAGTTAAAATTCAATTGTTGGGTCAACTTAAATCGCAACAAATGGAATTTATTAAATCGAACGACGAAGTTAATATTTCTAAATTAAGCGTTGAAACAAGTAACCAGGAAAAGCCTCTTGCGCTGCTAGATATTACTCAAAGAATAAATACTTCTGATAAAGAAAAATTAACTTTACCTGAAGTGACTTTAGATTTTGGTCAGTTTGGTGGTTTTTCTGGTGGTTATGCTGGTCGCTTTGTTGGAGAAATGCAGATTTACAAAGATTTAACAACAAACGACGGCTGCAGCCATAAAATTGGTTTTACGCCTAGATTAATCGGTACGCTGGGCGCAGCGCCTGCTGGACGAAGTTTTTTTAAATACCCAGTTAATAAATTTCTTAAAGGACGTCCTGTTAATTTTCATATCTTTTCTTTAAAGCTTAACCCTGAAAGCTTTAAAATCAGCGAAATGCAAGTTGTGACCAGTCTTAATGATTATTCTTTTTTAAGTTGTGTTCAAACTGAAGATGTTAATAAGAAGTTTATGGATGAAGCTAACGCTGCCATCGACGACGCATTCAAAAGTATTTACAAACAGGACACGGTCTCTGAAGAGATGATGCAAGCGTTGTTTGAATAATACCTAGACCCGATTTTAGTCTAAGTTGTCTTTCAAACGAACCTACCTAGGTTGAGTTTTTCTCCGATTACCTTATGCAATAAGACAGTCATGTCGATAGGTTAATCGGAGTAAACCTATGGCTTTTAATTATAATAAATATAAATCGCATTCAGATGATAGTTTTTGGACATCGTATTCAGATTTGTTTCTTGGATTGTCTTCTATATTTTTGCTTCTTTATGTGGTGGCAAGCTTAAGAAACAGTACCGATAGTTTGCAAATACAAACTGAAAATCAAAATCTAAAGGTTAAAGTTAATGATTTAGAGAACCAATTGCAAATGTATGAAGAAGTTAAAAATAACTATCTTAATACAAGTGCAGAAAAATCTGAACTTGAAGAATATCAAGAGCTGATGGATAAGTTGACATTATTACAAGATGATTCTAAAAATGAAAAAGATAAATTACGTCTTGAAGCTAAAGAAAATGAAAGAAAAGAATTAGCACTTAATAAGTATCAAAAAATGATCCGCAACATGATTAATTCGAATAAATTTTCAAAAGTTAAAATTAGTAATCGTGATGTCGTAATCAACGAACAAGATGTTGAAATCACTGACCAGCAAAATCAAATTACTGGTTTAAATACAGTCATCAATACAAAAGAGCAAGAAATTAAAAATCGTGAAAATAAAATTAAATCAATTAATGATGATTTAGAAAGAAAAGCAGCACAGCTTAAAATCACATATAAAAAAGCTAAGCTCAGCCAAAAAGCCTATCAGAAAAAGCTGAGCGATTTAAACGAAATGGCTAAACAGCAAGTCGTTGTCTTAAAAAATCAAAACGATCGCACGCTTGGTGAACTAGAATCCGCAAAAAATAAATTAGCCAGCACACAAAATGCTTTAGCTAGTACTGAAAGTGCTTTAAGTAATACGTCTCAGCAACTTGGTCAGACTCAGCAAGCATTAAGTCAAAAGGGCCAAGAATTGACTAATTTAAATGGTCAATTAGCACAAGCAGCTGCGGATACACAAAATAAGATTAGTGTTTTAAAGGGCCAATACGCAGAAGGTCTTGCAAAAGAAAAGGCCTCATTTGGCGCAGCACTCAGTGCACAGAAAAATTTAGGCACTGCTGAAATAGCTCGTCGTGAAGCCGCATTTAAAAATGAAATGGCTGGTAAAGAACGAAAACTGGCTGGTGAAATTGCCGGCCTAAGTGGTCAGCTAAAAAACACTGAAGGCC
>JAYUQO010000265.1:0-2753 GCA_043756765.1 Bdellovibrio sp.
CCAAAGCTTCTCACTGTCTGTAAATGATCTAAATTAAGTTCAGCATAGATCCAACTAGGCACATTTGGTGAGCCTTGAGCAACTATACCATCATTTTCAAAGTTCAAATCTGGTGAACTATATATAGAGGCATAACCATAATTAATATCAACACTAGGCGACCAATCTGCAAAACCCACAGTTTGCGCAACGACAACATAAATTTGATTTTCTAAAGCACGGGCGCGGGCCCCGATGTGAACACGGTGGGCTCCTTGAATCGTTTCTGTACAACTAGGAGCAAAAATTATTTGGGCTTGCCCTTTATGAGCAGCAATCATAGACGGGATTGCAAATTCCACATCAAAACATGTCGAAACAGCAAAAGAAAATTTATTATTTTTGAAAACTTTAACTACAGATTCACCAGATTGAATATTCCAATCTTCATCTTCAAACCTAGTCATATAAAACTTATCCTGAAATTCGATTTTTCCTGTTGGCGAAAAAACAAAAACCCGATTAGTCGTTTGAAGTTCATTATGAAAAACAGGAAAACTAGGGGCTATAATATATATCTTATGCTGAATAGCCTGCGCTTTGAAAAGTTCAGTAAATTCATTTAAATATTTTTTTAATTTTTCGGCCTGGTTTTTAAAATCTAATCTTTCTGATTCAGACAATAAAGATGTTAATTCCATAGCGCCGTATTCGGGAAAAAGAAGAACTTGAGCTTTTTGTGAAGAGGCTTCTTCAATCCAATTTATAGTTTTCTTTTTCCAGTGATCGATCGACTTATGAAAATCGATTGGGTATTGTGCTGACGCAATTTTGACTATTCCCATTTTGCTGTTTCCATTTCCCTAGTTCCATTCTTTCAGCCAGTAAACCATATCTTTAAATGTTTCTGATTTCTCACCGTGATCTTGCCAACTAAACTTGGAACTTAATTCTGGATTTTTAAAATATCCCCGAGAATTCCAAAATATATCAAGCGATCTGTAATTGGTTGGTCTTAGCGGATGATTATCAGGCCTTTGAACAGCACAAAATGTCGTTTTTTTAATGTTATTAAAGCTTAAAGCATACTTTTCGCGTTGATCAAAAAACTGGTGACCGATACCCTGCCCGCGAAATTCAGGCAACAAAACGCTTTCGCCAAAATAAAAAATTTCTTCTAAATTAACCCCTAATTGAATGAAGGGTTTTTTTACAAAATCATCTTCTTGCGTTAGTGGAAGGCATGTTGCCACGCCGATCATTTTTTCGCCGTCATTTTCAACAAATGCGCCGACGAAAGCTGCATCTTTGGCGTCAATGTAACGTTCTAAATATTTAACTTCATACTGAGCTGACCCGTCGTAAATGTACGGAAACTCTTTGAAAACTTTAATCCGAAGATCAGCAATTTCATAAAGACGATCATTTTTTTCTTGATGTGAAAGCAGTCTAACGCGAACGCTCATTATTTAACCATTTCTATCCATTTTGGTAAATTGTAATAGGTTGTAACACGTTTGATTTTTCCGTTTTTAAATTCAAAAAAAGATCCAGCGCGAATCACATATTTTTGATTTTTAGCGACCGGAAGTGACCCGTCTGTTTTTAAATAAGTTCCGTGGACGTCATATTCAGTCGAGATTTTTTCGCCATTTTCTGACACAAAAAAAGCCATATCTTTAAGCTGCTCTTTATAACACTCATCCATGTGAGCGATAAACTTTCTGAAGATTTCTAATCCGATCTCAGTTTTGCCCTGATTAATATCATGTTCGACTTCGGGATGAAGGTAAGTCAGCATTTCTTTACTATTGCCAGAATTGAATGCATTAAAATACTTTTTTGTTGTCTCTAGATTTGAATTTCCCATATGTAACCTTTCACTTTGATCTGTTTAAAATGCTAAATGATAAACATCTAAAATACCAGTTGCAACACGGCATTTGCGTTCTAGACTTGAGATTTAAGCCTCTTCGTAATAAATCTTGTAAGTCATTATTTTCAAAATATTTATCATTATGTAAGAAGGGAACTTTCTATGGCTCACAAAAGAAAAAAAATCGCAGTTATTGGCGCAGGTTTTGTTGGATCAACAACAGCACATTGGGCGGCTCAAAAAGAATTAGGGGATGTTGTACTTTTAGATGTGAATGAAGGTGCCGCCATTGGTAAATCACTTGATTTACTTCAGTCAGCACCAATTGAATTATTTGATACAAAAATTAAAGGAACTTCTAATTACGCTGATATCGCAAACAGTGATGTTGTGATTATCACAGCAGGTATGCCTAGAAAACCAGGTATGAGCCGTGACGAACTTGTTGGGATCAATGCAAAAATTGTTAAAGATGTTTGCGCTGGTGTAAAACAGCACGCACCAAATTCAGTTGTTATCGTGGTTTGTAATCCGATGGATGTTATGGCTGTTTACGCTAAACAACAATTAGGATTTCCCCGCGAAAGAGTTCTCGGAATGGGTGGCTGTTTGGATTCAGCCAGATTCCGTGCCTTCATCGCTGAAGAACTAAATGTTTCTGTTAAAGATGTCACTGGTGTTGTTATTGGAAATCATGGTGATGCGATGATGCCATTAGTAAGAACAGCTTCTGTGGGATCGACTCCGATTATGGATTTATTGCCCGCTGAAAAAATCGCAGCCCTTGTTGCAAGAACAAAACAAGCTGGCGCAGAAATTGGTGGTCATTTAAAAACAGGTTCAGCTTATTATGCTCCATCACGTGGTGCGATTGAAATGGCAGAAGCGATTTTAAAAG
>JAYUQO010000266.1:0-7314 GCA_043756765.1 Bdellovibrio sp.
CTTCGTTTGGTTTTAATCCTTCTAAGGCTTCTTTAAAGTTTTCATCTAAGTTCTTTTTATTACTTAGATTTCCAAGGTCTCCACCTTGTGCAGCAGATGCACACTGGCTAAATTTAATAGCCAATTGTTCAAAGCTTTCGCCACGTTTTAGTAGTTTTAAAATATCTTCAGCTTCGTATTTATTCTTAACTAAGATATGTTTAGCATTCATAAAATTCCTCTTTATACATACTATAGTCCTAAAGTAAGGGTTCATTAGTTTTCTCAATAATTATCTAAAGATGATTGAGGACATTTTTATTTATGTCATAATAGAACTATACTCGCATCAAAAGTCAAACTCAGGAGATTTGTTTTATGGCTAAACAGGTAACTAAACCAGCTCAACAAAAAAATAAGCAAAAAATTAGGCCGGAAATTAAAATTGGTATGTCGGATGTTCAAAGAAAAAAAATTACTTTAGGATTATCTGAATTACTAGCAGACAGCTACATGTTGTACATTAAAACACATAATTTTCACTGGAATGTTGAAGGCCCAATGTTTAACACTTTGCATGTGATGTTTATGGAACAATACACAGAATTGTGGAATTCATTAGATTTAATCGCTGAACGAATCAGATCATTAGGTGAATACGCACCAGGGTCTTACAAAGAATTTTCAAAGCTCACATCAATTGTTGAATCAGAAAAAGTTCCTAAAGCTGAAAAAATGATTCAAGAATTAATCAATGGTCATGAAATTGTTATTCAGACTGCGCGAAAACTATTGCCGGCAACAGATGAGGCCAGTGATGAAGTGAGTACTGATTTATTAACTCAAAGATTACAAGTTCATGAAAAAACATCATGGATGTTAAGATCTTTATTAGCTTAGGGTTTTAGTTTTATTTTTCAAGAGTCACGGATGGCTCTGTAGGTTGTTATGGTTGATATTCCTATTCGTATATTTTTTAACGATATAAAACAAATCCAAGGGCCGCTTTGGTTTAGCTATACGGAAGCTTTTTTAACAAGTCTTGTAGTGGGCTTAGCCGAAAGTTATTTCGCAGCCTATTCAATTCATCATGGATTAAGTGTTTTACAATCGGGTTTATTAATTAGTTTACCGTTAATTATAGCGGCACTGATGCAGTTTTTTCTGCAATCAAAAATGGCCACAGCTAACTTAAGTTATTTTGTGCAGCGGGCCCTTGTAATCCAAGCTACGGCCTTGGTAGGCCTTGCTGTGTTTACTTTCTTTAAACCTGATTCAATTTTTTATTGGCTATTGGCCTGTTATTCATTTTATTGGTTTGGTCATTTTAGTATACAGCCCGCATGGAACAGATGGATTTCTGATATTATCCCGCTTGAATCAGGACAGCAGTATTTTTCATTAAGAACACGGCTGTCGCAGATCGCAATTTTATGCGGATTATTTGCTGGTGGATATTTACTGCATTTGAATGTTTTAAATGTCGATATTGAGAAAATATTTTTTGGTTTATTTGTTTTTAGTTTTTTTCTTAAAATAATTACGGTTTATTTATTTCAAAGACATCCACCGCAAACACAGCCTTTGTTTTTGAATATGAAAAACGTTAAAAATTTATTCTTACAAAATATTTCTTTTTTTAAACGTTATGCCACTTTTCATACCTGCGTGTATTTGTCAGCATCCTACGTGGCTGGCTACTTGATATCGACAAGACAATTAACTTATCTTGAATTCATGGTGGTGATGTCAGGGTTGTTCTTAGGTAAAATATTGATGACCTACTATTTGAATCAAACCAAAACTCAAATTAATCCATTAAAACTATTAATTTGGGGCGGAATGGTATCAGCACCGTTACCAATTCTGTGGCCGTTAAGCCCTGATGCAACAACCATGTTTTTTGTGCATGTGTTATCAGGAATAGGATGGGCGGGCTGGGAAGTCGGCTTATCATTATACTTCTTTAAAAATATTCACGGCGATAAAAAAATTGAACTGATAAGTTTGTATAATTATATCGGTGTTTTTACCCAGGTTTTAGGAACAGTTCTTGGGGCGATTTTATTTAAAACAGTCTTAGATCAAAATTTTGCTTATTTGTTTTATTTAGCTGGGGTATTAAGGTTTATCGCTTTATTAGGGATGCGGAAAACTAAATTAGTCGCTTAGGGTGACTGGCACCTTTCGTTGCACTAAGTCTAAAGGTGCCAGCCACCTTTAGGAAAAATGTTTTAGAAATTTTCGGTGAATTTTTTTGTCAGAGTATTTATCTTCAATGTTATTAAGATCATCAGCGGTGTAGCCCGTGCGAATATCTAAAACAGCCACAGTTTGTTCGCTAACAATAAAATCAATTCTCCATGTGCGGTAACTTAATGTCCAAAGAGATTTATAAAGCAAATTGTTTTGATCAACTCGTTTTTTATCATTGTTTGTAGGGTCATACTGAAGCTGTCGTAGAATAAAAGGTTTTATTAAATTTAATTGGTAAATAGCATCAGCTGATTCTAGATAATCCAATTTGTCTTCAGCTACTGGTGAAAATTTAATTTCAAATTTTGGCCCAAGACTTGTTTCAAGCCATTTAATTTTCGCATCATTAATCACATCATATTCAGGATGGTAGGGTTTTATATCTAAAATCGGAGTTCCGTCTAATAAATCATTAGCACCGATTTCTATTTTTAAGCCATCAACTGATTTCAATTCAACCACTGAAATCCCGATTGGATTTGGACGATACGGTGATCTGGTCGCAAAAACACCAATTTTTCGATTTGACCTAGGGGTTTGGACTAGTGGTTTCCAGTTTTCATTTTTATGAAATTGATAAACAATCCACAAATGGCTACAGCCATCTAAATCAGTTAATGCCTGTTCAAAATTAAAACTTGAATTTAATGTGATGACAGCATCCATCGATAATTCATCAGGTTGTTTCGAGGCCTGATAGGGTTCGGTTTGTGATGAACTGACAAAACCAATCGGTGAGAAGTTGATTTGACTATGAGTGATTTCATTTTTCATGATGAAACGGCTTTATGATCATTATATTGTTTACGCCATTCATAGCCTGCAATAGCAACAGCTACAGCCGCATTTAAAGAATTTTTAATTCCAAAAGTCGGAATTTTTCGAATATCATCAGCCAATTCTAATTGGTCTTTATCTAAACCAAAACGTTCATTGCCCACGATAAAAGCAGTGGGTGTATTGAAAGTAAAATCATTTGAAATAAGTTGTGCCTGCGACGAAGTCTCAAGTGCAATGATTTGAAAATTTTGTTGTTTCAGATCACTGATACAGTCTTTAAAGTTTTTTTGTTCCCAATCCATGACGAACGCGGCACCAAGGGCTGCACGTTCAACTTGTGTTTGATGCGGGGTTGGCGTGTAGCCTGTTAGCCAAATTTTTTGCACACCTAAGGTATCAGCAGTTCTAAAAATAGAACCCACATTAAAAGCTGAACGCATATTATCAATAATTAAATGTAAGGGTACACGCGGTGTGACTAAATGATCACGGTCAGATGTGAAAACTAAAAAATCATCATCAGTGATATTTTTTTTAAGATAACGTTCAAAAGGCACTGCTACTGTTGAAAAATGTCGTAAAGTCATACCAGCGCTTAATGAATTTTTATATGTCGATAACTTTTTTAAGATAGGATCATCCGACTTTTCAAGACTAGTGATTAACTGAATCAATTCACCCAAAAGTTGTCCGTCGAATGTGGCATCTTTTGATTCTTGTTCTAATCCCACAAAAAGTTTGTGAATTTCTTCTAAAGTTTTAAGGTAAAGATGAGGCTGGAATTTATTTTCAGACATGGTTTAAACCTACTTTAGCCTATTTTACTTTTTGACCAGACTTAGCGCCGTCGTCTGGTGACAACACAAATAAATCTGCGCCGCCTTCGCCAGCACATAAAACCATGCCTTCGCTTAAGCCAAATTTCATTTTTCTTGGAGCCAAGTTAAAACAAACTAAAATTTTACGACCAACTAGTTTTTCTGGATTATAAGCTAATTTAATTCCAGAAATAATTTGTTTAATTTCGCCACCAACTGAGACCTTTAGTTTGAGTAGTTTATCAGATTCCGCGATTTCGCTGGCTTCTAAGACCTCAGCTACACGAAGATCAACTTTATTAAAGTCATCAATCGTAATATAACCATTTACTTCAGCCACCGGCTGAGCAGTAACAACAGCTGCTGGCTGAGCCGTTATAGTTGCAGATGCAGGTTTATTTTTCTGTGCTTTCTCGAACGCTGCTTTTTCGTCATCGACCATAGCTTTGACCTTTTCTGTGTCTACTCGTTGTACTAAGTGGATATAATCATTAATTTTGTGATTTGATAATGTTTTTTCTAAATCAGTCCATTGATATTCTGCCTCACACAACAGTGAACTGACTTTGGTCGCCATCATCGGAAGAACTGGTTTTAAATAAATTGTTAATATTCTAAATGCATTAAGCGTTGTTGTAACAACTTTTTTAGTTTCATCAGGGTTTGTTTCCAAAGTTTTCCAAGGGGCTTTATCATCAAAATATTTATTTGTCTTCTCAGCCAATTCCCGAATTAACGTGGTTGCCTTTGAAAAATCACGAGCATTATAGTAGTCTTCAATTTGTTTGCTAGCTGATCTTAA
This sequence comes from Bdellovibrio sp., assembly GCA_043756765.1. GTDB lineage: Bacteria > Bdellovibrionota > Bdellovibrionia > Bdellovibrionales > Bdellovibrionaceae > Pseudobdellovibrio. The sequence continues at coordinate 4,636 of JAYUQO010000266.1, forward strand.
AGTTTTTAAAAGTTCTAGGCCTACATCATCACAAACAGACATTTTACCATCCATTTTTTTAGTCAGCATCTGGGCCCCGCGAGAGCCTAAGTTCACAATCTTTCCAACAAGGTCCGAATTCACACGATTCGTAAAATCATCAAGATTTAAATCTAGATCATCGACAGTGCCATTAATTTTTGTCGCATAGTAATACCTTAAAAATTGTGGATCTAAATGTTTTAAATAAGTTTTAGCATTAATAAACGTGCCTTTAGATTTCGACATTTTTTCGCCATTCACCATGACGTGACCATGAACAAATATTTTTGTTGGCGACCTGAACCCTGCAGCTTTTAGAAGTGCGGGCCAAAACAAAGTGTGAAAGCGCACAATATCTTTACCGATGAAATGATAACATTCTGCTTTTGAATCTGGGCCCCAAAATTCAGAAAGATTTCGGCCCGCTTTTTTGAAATACTGTTCAGCTGTTGATAAGTAGCCCATCGGGGCATCGACCCAGACGTAAAAGTATTTTTTATCCTCGCTGGTTCCTTCTCCGGGAATTTCAAAACCAAAATAAGGTTCATCCCTTGAAATATCCCAATCTCTGAGATCTTCATTAAACCATTCCATCATTTTTTTACTGATTTCAGGAATCGTATGCTGTGGAAGCCAGTCAGTCAGGTATTGTTTAAAATTATTTAATTTGAAAAACACATGGTCTGATTTTTTTTTAACTGGTGCAGTCCCACACAAAGAACATCCTGGATTTTTTAAATCTTGCGGCGAATAAGTCGCATTACACACTTCACAGGCATCGCCGTACTGGCCAGGTGATGAACATTTTGGGCAAGTGCCTTTAACAAATCGATCTGGTAAAAACATTTTATCATGATCGCAGTAAAGCTGTTCAATTGATTTATTATGAACATGATTATTTTTTTTAATTTCAGCATAAAAAATTTCAGATAATTTTTTATTTTCTTCGGAATGTGTTGATCCATAGTGATCAAATTGAATACTGAAATCATTAAAGTCTTTCGTGTGCTCTTCGAAACTTTGCTTAATGTAGTCTTCAGGTTTAATTCCTAATTCACGAGCCTTCAACATAATCGGAGTCCCGTGTGTATCATCAGCGCAGAAAAAGAAACACTCATGGCCTTGCATTTTTTGGAATCTTGAAAAAATATCAGCTTCGATATGTTCTAACATATGCCCTAAATGAATCGGTCCATTGGCATAGGGTAGGGCGCAAGTCATAATTATTTTTCTTTTTTCAGTCATCATATTTATACCTGCAGTTGGATTTTATCTAATAAATCCGGATCTGATAAAACACGTTCACCACCAATAGCGATTGCTGTTAGTGGGTTTTCAGCTACGACTACAGGGATGCGAACTTCAGATTCAATTTTAGCTGCTAATTCTTTAATTAAAGCTCCGCCACCAGCTAAAGTAATCCCGGTTTCAATCACATCAGAAACTAATTCAGGTGGTGTTTTTTCTAATGCATTAAGGACGCCATGAATAATTAATTGAATTGAATCGGATAAAGCTTTACCGATGTCTTCAGACGTAATAATTATTTTTTTAGTGAAACCGTTATCTAAATCTTGGCCAGTGATTTCTAGTTCAATAATATTTTTTTGAGGCAACGCTGTTCCTAGTTTAACTTTTAATTCTTCGGCTTGCGATTCAGTGATGACTAATTTTTTAGTTTCTTTAATATAGCGAATAATATCTTGATCAAATTTGTGCCCGCCTAATCGTAAAGGCTCACAGTAAACAATATCAGACAATGCAATTACAGCGATTTCTGTTGAACCACCACCAATATCAATAATCATGTGGCCTTTAGCGGCTTTCACATCAATGCCAGCACCTATTGCTGCAGCCATGGGTTCGTCGATCAAAATAGCTTTCGATGCGCCCGCTGACCTGCAGGCCTCGATGATGGCTTTTTTTTCCACATCTGTTACGCCGTAAGGAAGTGACACAACAACTTTAGGTCTTGTTTTGTTATGAACTTTAAAGGCTTTCATTAAAAAATGTCTTAGCATGACTCTGGACGCATCAAAATCGGCGATAACACCATCTTTGATGGGTTTGATCACGACAATATGGCCAGGACTTTTTTTAAGAATTTCTAAGCCTTCTTGGCCGATGCCTAAAATTTTTCTTTTTTTAGGATCAACACTGGAAACCATCACTTGGCTGGGTTCGTTCAGAATGATGCCTTTGCCAAGACCTGAAATTAACGTATTGGCTGTTCCTAAATCCACATAAAAATCTGCGCCTGCAGTCGTTGAACCAAATAGCCAGTTAAGCATAATTATTCGTATTTCTTATAGCCAGTAGATTGTTCGAAAGGAAAACTAAAATAAACACTGAAACTAGAATAGGAATTTTTTAAATTTAAATTAAACTCTGTCCCAAAATGTTTGTCTAATTCTGGAAACCATTCAGCGCCCACAGTGAATTGACTTGCATTGTATGATCCAGATTTTGCATTAAAAAATGTGATCGGCACTGCCACATAAGGAATCATATTGCCATACCGAGTATCTGCTTTTTTACTAAATATCGGAGCTATTTGTACACCTGTTAAGTTTTCACTTTCATCAAGATCATTTTTTGCTCTAGCATATATAACTGCAGCGCGCGCTCCCATGGCTGGTTGACGATCAACATCTGGAA
>JAYUQO010000267.1:0-2741 GCA_043756765.1 Bdellovibrio sp.
CGGCAAAAGAATGAAAATTAAAAATAATTTTAGATAAACCATATTAGTTTAATCGGTAGAATTTAACATTGTCTTGAATGAGGGGAATGAGATCGAAATCCTTCGTTTCGTCTTATTCTGAGTCATGAAGTTGGGCCCAACTTAGCCTCATTCTTATTTTTTAATTTGCAGAGACAGAATTATAGTCCGATAAAGTAATTTTTAGAATCAGAACAAACTTGTGGGCCAAATCTTTTCTCAACGTCTTGAGCTATTTTAGCTAAGCCGCTGACATACCCAGGACCACCATGACTTTGCCAAACTAGTAGCCATTCAGGAAATGAATAAAGCGAAACAGACACATTTTTTAAAAACTTATGAAGTTCAACTTCAATCTGCGAATCAGTGAATTGAGGATTTTTTTGTTGGATTTTAATTTTATAAATATTTTTTTTATCATAGAAACTTTCGAGTTTATTTGTAAAATTGAAATCATTATCAGTAACATAAGACAGCGCGACAGCCTTTTCTGCATAGGATAAATTTGCCAACGCAGACAAGTCGTATTCTTGACTCTTTCGGCGTACGTAGTCAATACGGCTCAATAAAAACTGTTCTAGATTTCTAACGGCTACGGTGCCTCCTGTATTGTACCCCAAAGCTAACAAAATCTTTTTTATAGTTGTATAATCATGTCCAATGTAGCCAGCTTGTTGCAACAGTTTTGATATTTGTTTTTTTTTCAAATTCTGCACTGACATATTTTTCATTCAGTTTTTGAAATACACCAGAATACAACATATTGCGAAGTGGATTCGTAGTTTTTTCTAGAAGATAGCATTTACTTTTCCCAAGGATCGGGTTCCAAAAGTCTGTTTGCCTTGACGACTGACGCTTGATCCATTGACAGGATTTTCGACTGCTCGTAAATATTTTTCTTTTGTAAGATATTATAACTTGGTCGACATCACTAATCGCCGCTGATGTTAGCTGTCCGATCCCAGCATCTCCTCCAGGATTTTGAATTTGAGGATGAAATCCACTTTCTAGCATTAATTTTGGAAAAAACCACTGAGGATCGATATCCAAGCAGTCAGAAACAGCTTCAAAGGTATAGGCTATGTTTTTGATTTCAAAATTACTGTAATCGGGACGTTTTTGTCCGCGTATGGGTTGGCTCGATTGATATGGGCATTTAACAAAAAAATTAGAAATTTCACCAGGCGCTATTTTTGAAAATGAACTGTTTTGTGCGTATTCTACACAACGTTCGAATGATTGCGTCTGTGCAAACAAAGGATAATTTATAGACATAATTAGAAAAAAATTAACAAATTTAGTCACTATGTGTCTGTAACTGGCTTGATCGGCTTTCATATTATCCTTTGATCTGATTAATAGATTCGATGCTATTTTTAAGCCATGTTGTAAGTGCCTCACTTTGAGATTTCTTTTATCACTTCAAACTATCTTATGAATTTCGGTTAAATAGCGTTCCCGGCGAGACTCGAACTCGTTTGTTGAGCTAATAACTAATTTAAAAGACTCACATTTTTGCGTAATATTTGAATAAATTTAGAGGCTTAAGAACTAAAAGATCTTGCAAAATCCTTAATATGGTATAGAGTTAATATTAACGCATACCATATTAAGGATTGTATGATACCAGAGGCCATTCTCAAAAGAATTGATCAAAAATACAGCTTTATCCAGAAGAAAAGGCCATTGTCTCCATCGTTAGTTAAAAAGCTCAAGGAGCAGTTCTCATTAGATATGACTTATAACTCAAACGCTATCGAGGGGAACAAGCTCACGCTTAAGGAAACCTACTTGGTCATTAATGATGGAATCACAGTTAAAGGAAAATCTTTAAAGGATCATCTCGAAGCGAAAAACCATCACGAAGCACTTCATTTTCTTTTTAATCTTATTGAACACGAAAAAAGGCATACTATCAGTGAGCAGTTGATTCGATCGCTTCAGAAATTAGTTATCAAGGAAATTGAAGACGATGAGGCTGGTAATTACCGGCGGGGTAATGTCATGATCACGGGATCAAAACATAAACCGCCACCAGCGTATCAAGTACCACAGTTGATGGAAGAAATGGTCAATTGGGTTAAGAAAAATTCCAGTAAGCTTCACTCTGTGGAACTTGCGACTATTGCCCATCACAAATTAGTACATATTCATCCGTTCACTGATGGAAACGGCAGAACAGCTAGACTTTTTATGAACCTCATTCTTCTGCAAAAAGGTTATCCACTTGTTACAATATTAAAGAATGATCGAAAGAAATATTATAGGACTCTTGAAAGCGCCGATAAGGGTGATCTTAAAGATATCGGAATGTTTATTGCCCAGGCTGTCGAGCGGTCAATGAACATTTACGTGAAGGCTATTCAGTCGGGGTCGGGTAAAGATGAACAATTAGTTCTGCTGTCAAGGCTGGCTAAATCGAATCCTTATTCTGAAAAATATCTGAATTTATTAGTTAGGTCAGGAAAGCTTGAGGCACATAAAGAAGGACGCAATTGGGTTTCTAGCCAAAAAGCTTTAGATGATTATTTAGCAAATAGAGAAAGAAAAAGAAAAGCGAAATAGCCACAGGTCATAGTCCTACTGACCCCAATCTTGAATTACATGAATACCTTAAAATTTTAGAAACTGACCCACTGTAATGTGCTTAGTGATTCATACCGCCTCAAAAAGTTCAGTATGTTTAATACGTTAAGGGGTTCGTTGGTTGACTTCTGATTGTA
>JAYUQO010000268.1:0-2723 GCA_043756765.1 Bdellovibrio sp.
TTGATTCATGAAGGAGTTAAATTAGTTATCAAGACCGAATTGCAACAGCGACTAGATAAAACTTTAAGAAATAATAAATTCGACTTGGAAAGAGCTATCGACGAAGCTTTCATCCGCATCGAAACTGATAAAGTTTCTAGATTGCCAAAAGCTGTTGTCACTTTTGGTCGTCATGGAATGGCTTACGGACAAAATTACAAAGAATTACCAATGTATAAAGATGCATTGTTAGATGGACTAACAAAACAAACGGACGTTATTGGTTTAACGGTACAACTTCCTGCTGAATTTTTTAAAATCGTAGACACGGCAGCCATTTCGGTATTTGAAGCTGGTGCAAACGATTTAAGTATTGCTGATGAAAAAGGAGCAAGTTTTCGCTTAACCAAGCAAATTTCAGATCAGTTAACAGCACAAATGTCAGCATTGATCAAAGAAAACCTAAATGATGCCGATGCCGAAAAACGTGGAAGCATTGGTCTAATTTTTACAACAAAAGATGGCAAAAGAAAAATCTGGGCAGAAGGCGTTATCGTTGATGACAACCGTAATTTTGGATCAACTGTCGGTTTTCAAGTCGGCGCATCTTCACAGTTAGGTATTGGAACAATTGTTATTGAATATCAATACCTGCGTGATCAGGCTCAAGAAATTGCATTAGCCTACAATATGCCTGTTGGATCGTGGTTAGTACTTAGCCCTGAAATCCGCCACAGAAAAGATTTAACTGGAACAAAAGAAGATGAAACTGTTGTCGGCATCAGAGCCCGCATCAAGCATCGACTTGAAGTAAAACACAAATTACTAACAGGTAAGAAAAGTTAATCATGTTAAAAAAATTCTGTCTTCTATCGATATTGTTTTTTGTTTGCGTGTCCAATGCGCAAACAACGGCCTTGCAAAATCTTTTGCTTAGTTTTGGAATGATACCCGATCCGCATGTACAGATTTGTCCTGAAGCAACACCGATCGACTATGAATCTTCGGCTGAAAGCCTGTGGTTACAAGCCCAAGGCGCATCAGGCCTTTATAACAAGTGCAAGGAAGCTCAGTATTACAGAAGTCTATTAATAGCCCACCCCAACAGCTTTTATTACAAAGACGCTTACAGAGCCTATATTCAAGTCTTTTTGAAGGCTCAAGATTATATCATGGCGATGAACAAAGGTAATGAATACTTAGAAGTCCATTCTGGAAAAAACGATTCTGAATACATTCACCTATTGGTTCTTCGCGCTGTTCAAGGTGAAATCCGTCAACGATCTATTAGTAAACAACAGCAAACTGAATTCGTGGCTTACAGCTTAGGAATCAATTCCGAACAAAATGAAGAGACTCCATATTTATTAAATCTGAAATACCGATCTTTTTTAGATCGATACCCAGAATCAAAACACAATACTGAAGTTCTAGCGATGATGAATGAATCAAGACAGCTGTATGGTGAAAAAATTCTTGCAGACGCCAGAGAAGCTTTGTTAAAGGACGACTATCCGACAGCTTTTATTAAATATAATATTATCTTACAGTGGGGACCTGTTGTTAAAGTCTTTTCGGAAGCCATGTATGAAATGACTCAATATCATTTTCATTTAGCATGGATTATTTCCGACAAAAATATTTTAAGTGATTATAAGCTAAATCTTTTTCTGCAACAAGAAATGTCGACGCCAATTTCTGCAGAGCAAAGATCTGAATTAAGCAGTAAAACAAAAGAAAAGGGCATGCATTATCTGCAACAAATGACTTCAAAATTACCAAATGACCATTGGACTGCGCAGGCTAAAACCAGCTGTGCACAAATGAAATTTTGTCATTAAATAATTTTTTAAAAATTCTAAACACGATCAAAAAATTAAGAATTTTACGCAAAACTTGAAGGCACAGCAGTTGCAATCCATGTTGAACACAAAAATAAATTAAGTTTTTTTTAAAATCTTAATTTAAACCAACAAGGAGAAAAAAATGAAAAAGTTTTTTATTGCGGCTTTAATTTGTACTGGCAGTTTGTGCGCGTCCGCAGGTAATTTTGGTGGTGGCAACGGCGACCAAGACCAAGACGAAGATCAACAAGAAGAAGTCAGCGCTGTGTGGACTTGCTACGCAGATAATGCGATTCAGAAGGGCTTTTTGGGACAATCTTCCAGCAAGTCAAAGGCGATGAAAAAGGCTATGGCGCAATGTGAAATTGCCTCGCAACTGCCTTGTTTTGAAAGTGTTTGTCGAAAAAATTAAAGATTAAAATAATGGTAAATTAACCGTTAAATTAAATATGGAGTTTGATTTCTCAAACTCCATATTTTTTAATCTTTTAGATTTATGTTAATTAAATTATCTGCAATCTTTTGATTTGAATAACACTTTTATTGCACTTTCACCACTGCCAGCAACAATCGTTTTCGTCGAAATCTTATTCACACCCTGGATCAGATAAGGTTTTATGTTTATATTTAAATTGAAGTTCCAGCTGGTGCTTAGCTCTGGCACTGAAAAACCGTTTTCTGCGTACTGAACTTTACCATCATTTGATAAAATCAATCTGTCGCCACCCTTAGGGCCTACATAAACTGTTTTTCCATTGATCGTTAGTAAAAACCAATCATCGAAAGACGCTTTCGTTAAAATCATTTCCGAAACAGCATCTGCAGTTGATAGATCAAAACTTAATTCTCTTTCATAAATTTTTCCAAGCTTCACGTCACCAGGCCAGTAGTTGTCTGCAA
>JAYUQO010000269.1:0-7183 GCA_043756765.1 Bdellovibrio sp.
AAAATTCAAGAAGAATCAATGTACTACGAACACTTAAAACATTCTGGCGAATTACCAATCATCGGAGTGAATACTTTTATTGATCCAAAAACAATGGCGCAAGATTATATTCCACCAAAAATTGAATTAGCCAGAGCTTCAACTGAAGAAAAAAATCATCAACTTAAACAGGTTGAAAAAATTCAATCTGAAAATAAATCTGAAGCTGACAAACAATTACAGAATTTAAAAAACACGTGCTTAAGCGGCGGCAATATTTTCGAAGCCCTTATGTTAGCAACTAGACATTGTACTTTATATCAAATGTCACAGGCTTTATACGAAGTCGGTGGCCAATACAGAAGGAATTTATAATGAAAAATGCAATCGTCAAATTAGCACTTAACGCATCGGCAATAGCTGCAGCAATCACATTAGCTAGTTGTGCTCATCATAAAGATGTTAGACCAGGTGCTGATGGTGTTCACCGTGTTGTTATTCAAACAACGGGTGATGAATCAGAAAAACGTGAAGCGATTGATCAAGCTAATCATTTCTGTAAAGAACGAAAACAGTACGCGGCTTTTGTAACAGAAGAACAAAAGTACACTGGTCAAATGGATGAGAAATCTTACCAAAATACAAAAGTCGTTTCTAAAGTGTTAAAAACAGTTGGTAGTGGAGCTTATGTTTTCGGCGGCAGTAAAGAAAGTAATGCTGGCGGTATCGGTGTTCTAGCCGGCCAAGCAGCGGGCAGTGCCATCGGCCAAGGCTACACTGTCGACATGAAATTTAAGTGCATGTAGGTTGTTTAACTGACCTTAAGTTTAATCTTAGGGTTAATTTTTTCATACAAACTAATTAACCGATCTGTTGAAAAGTCATCCAATCTATTGCGTAGAATTTTACTGACCTTAGCTTCATCAATTCCAAGTACTTCAGCCATTTCACGTTGTGATAGTTTAGTTTTAAGGATGTGTCGTACGAACTTTTGCTGAAGATCATGACGAAATTGTTCCAAAGGTGTTGGATTCTCTGTAGGAGCGAGTGTTCCCTCACTTTTTTCAAGTTTTTTTAAAACTTTTCTGATTTCGATTTTGCTAGGCATACCCATAATTACCTCCGGTAAGTATTCACAATTCCAATATAAATTTGATGATCTTCCACTAACCAAACCATTTTATAAAGCTTTCCATCTAATCGGATTTCTTGACTGAAATAAGAATATGGGGGCTTTACAGCATCTGGAAACAAGGCTAAACCATCTATTTTTTGAACCAGCTGAAGTATAATCTTATCATTGACACTTGATGAGTGTTTTTCTTCGTAGTGTGAATCAATAATAACTTTTGTAATCCGTACGTCATTAAACTCTATGTTAACTTTGTATTCTCGACGCTTCACTAATATATATTAACAAAACTTGCTAATATTAGCAAGTTTTAATTTAGATATTATATTAACTGATATGTCTGAGTTAACTCTCGTTACTATAAGCCGAAATGTTAGGTTTATCGAACCTTTTAAATTTATATTTGACACTATTTACATAGTGTGTGTATAGTGTCTTAATAGCACAATAGACATTTGTAGAATGGCTTTTATTTTGGATTTTAGAGACATCTCATTTCCAATTTGAATGGGATAAGGTACGAGTTATTAGTGCCAGACCTGCAAATAAAAAGGAGAAGAAAAAATATGAAGAAATCTTACGTCAAATCTCTGAAGGAATATGATACTTCTGTCGAGCTAGATTCAAAAAAAATATTAGCAGCTATGAAGCGCTATAAAGATTCACGTAAAAAGCCAACGAGTGTGGCGCTTGATGAAACTACAATTGAAAATCTTAAAGCAGTCGCTGAAAAACAGGGGATCCCTTATCAGGTTTTGATTCGGGTTTTTATTTTAGATGGTCTTGAAAGATTAAAGAAAGCTAGTTAACACATATGCACGGCTGGGTAATTATGGCCAGTTTACACAACCATCGATTTCAAAATGGCTGACAGTTGATGTTTGTAAATCTATTACATAATTTTTATTGTAGGTTTCATAAGGAAGCTGCTCGCAAGTTTGAGTCACTCTAACAATACATTTATCATCATACGATTTAACAAAATTAGCATCAGGCGACCAAGGTTGTCCGTTGTGTTCTTTTGCATAGTTTTCGGCAATGGCCATGCATTTTTGAGCTATGAAATTATCTGAGTTATCTGCATAGCTGTATCCAGCGATTAACAATAAAATTGATATAAGTTTCATAAAATCTCCTATAAACTGTACTCGTTCTGAGTTGGACGTTTTATGATTAACTTCAATTGAAAACAACTTAATAAATCCTCAAATGCGTGTTTTGAGTAATTTTTATCTGTAAAAAGTTTTGACAGGTATTGATTTGCGCCCTGTGTGGTAATATTCCTCAAATCAAGAGGTATAACATGTTTAAAAATATTTTAGTTTTAGCTGCGGTTTTAGTTTCGTTTAACTTAACTTTCAGCTTTTCCCAAGCTGCAGAAACACCATCAGACCGCATTAAGTGTGAAGTGGTCAAAGTGATCAATGCTGAAAGTGGCTTTCAAGTTGGCAATGAAATGCAATTTACAACTGAGCTAGATCAAGTTTTTATGGATGGCTATTCAGCTAATTGTGAAACTATTGCCTCTGAAATCGATCAAGTAAATCAAGAAACTGTTCAGTGTGAAGATTCAAATTTAATGACTTTTTTACAAAACAGAAGCGTTCTCGTTATCGAAGATGTTGCTGTATTAACTTGTCAGTAATTAAAAATAATTAACTTAGATGTTAACTTAAACTAACTGTTCAAAGATTTTATCGGCGCATTTGATGCCGTCGACGGCGGCTGATGTGATTCCGCCAGCGTAGCCTGCGCCTTCACCGCACGGGTACAATCCCCGATGAGATAAGCTTTCTAAGGTTTCACTATCGCGGGTGACACGTAATGGGCACGATGTGCGGGATTCGATCCCGTACAATTGGGCTTCTTCAGAAATAAATCCACGCATGCTTTTATTAAAATTTTCTAAACCTTCATGAAGTTTTTGTAACATAAAATTTGGCAATAGCTGATCAAGCCTGATCGGGACAACACCAGACGGTGACGAAGTTTTACGAAGGGTATTGCTGTTCGATTTTTTTAGAAACGACATTAAATTTTGCGCGGGTAATTCTTTTGTACCTTTGTTTGCAATCACTTCTTTGTAAGCGTTTTGTTCTAGTTCACGGCGTAATTTCATTCCACCTAACATATCACTGCCGAAAAGCTTATCGTGTTGAATACTGACAACAACAGCTGCATTGGCAAATTCAGAATTTCGATTGAAATTGCTCATGCCGTTACAAACTAGGCCGTCTTTTTCTGTGCCGCTGGATAATACGTATCCGCCTGGGCACATACAAAAACTATAAACCCCGATGCCAGAAGCATCATCATGATGTACAAGTTTATAATTAGCGGATCCTAATTTTGGATGTTCTGAAAATTGACGGTACTGAATCTGATTAATTAATTTCTGAGGATGCTCCACACGCAAACCCATCGCAAAAGATTTACCTTCAACATGCACACCGGATTCTAAAAGATGATACAACATATCTTCTGCTGAATGACCTGTGGCAAGGATGATGTGGTCTGAATTGTAAGTTTCAGTTTGGTTTAATTTTGTGTTTTTAACTTGCACGCCAGTGATTGATTTTTGCTGTGAATTATTATTATAAATTAATTTTTCTACCTGAGAATCGAAATGAATTTCACAACCGTTTTCGATTAAGAATTGTCTGACCTTTGGGATGACTCGTCTAATTTTATCTGAACCAACATGTGGATTTGATAGCCATTGAATTTCTGCGGGTGCACCAAACTGCACCAAGCGGTTTAATACATAGGGAATATGATCTGATTTAATGCGGGTAATTAATTTACCGTCAGAATATAAACCAGCCCCGCCTTCACCGTAGCAAACATTATTTTTTGGATCTAATTCACCGTAGCGCCAGTATTTATTAATCCCTTTGATGCGTTCAGAAGATTCAGAACCCCGTTCAAAAAGTTTACAGGGAATCCCACGTTCGACTAATCTAATGGCCGCGAATAATCCCGCAGGGCCAGATCCCACAACAATTGGTTTTTGAAAACTAGGCGATTTGATTTTAGCTTCAGAGGCTTTTGTTAGCTCAAATTTTTCAAGGCTAAGTGTTTCATTTTCGTCGGCGACTTCGATGGTGTAAACAAAATGCGGAGAATGTTTCTGTCTTGCATCAACGGATTTTCGCAAGATTCGATAAGGCCCGTGCTGAGGCATTAGCCATTCAAGATGCTTTTCTAAATCATCATCAATTTTTATTTTTACATCTTTAAATATCTTCGACATTTCAGAGGGAATGTAGCAAAGTATTCCTATGTCAGCAATCACACAGTTTTTACCGAAGAATCACCTTAGTTACATAGTTGGTCTATTAGTCCATATGCCACTTCCACAGTCTGTGTGGACTCCGATCATTAAAATTTTTGCATGGTTTTATAAAATTGATCTCTCAGAGGCTGAAAAACCAGTTTCAGAATACACTAGTCTTGGTGATTTTTTTGTTCGTAAGTTGAAATCGGGCATTCGCCCCGTTGGTACGGCTTGGGCTTTACACCCAGCTGATTCTGTGATTACCCAGTCAGCGGTGATCAACTCAGGCAAACTAATTCAAGCTAAAAATAAGACTTATAATATAAATGAATTTCTTTCAGATTCACAAGGACTTACAAAATTTGAAGGCGGGCAGTTTGCGACTTATTATTTGTGTCCTACAGATTATCACCGCGTACATTCGCCAGTTGATGGAATCATCACTAAAGTGATTCATATTCCTGGGGCTTTATGGCCTGTGAATCAATGGTCCACAGAAAATATCCAAGAATTGTTTTCAATTAATGAACGGGTTTACGTTGAAATAAAAACAAACCGCGGAGTTGTAGGGTTAGTGTTCGTGGCGGCTACAAATGTTGGCCATATAGAATTAAGCTTTGATTCAGACATTCACGGAAATCAATTCAAAGTTTTTAAGCCGTTAGTGAAAGATAATCTGAATGTATCCATTTCGCGCGGTGAAGAAATTGGTTTATTTCGCATGGGTAGTACCGTTGTGATGTTGTATTCAAAAGACTGTTTTCAACAAAACACAATACAAGTCGAGTCTTCACCGTTGATTCAAAAATCTGTTAAAGTGAATTCAAATTTCTTGAACTAATTTTTTTAACTAAACCGGATACGTACATTCCGTAGACAGTGTTTCCTGAATCGTTACATTTTCTAAAAGTGGAATTTGAGATTTTACTTTATCAAAAATCCATTTCGCTAATAATTCCGATGTGGGGTTTTCAAGGCCTGAAACTTCGTTAAGCACTTTATGATCTAATTGGCCCAAAACCGGCGCCATGATTTTTATGATCAAGTGGTAATCCAAAACCCAACCAACTTTAGGATCAAGATCACCCTTTAGTGATAAAATGATTTTAAAGCTATGACCGTGCATTTTAGCACAAGGGTGGTCAGCGGGTAAATGCGGTAAAAAGCGGGCTGATTCAATCTGAAAATGCTGTTTTAATCGGTAAGCCATAGGGCTTATTTAGTGGTTCTTGCTAAATCAGTCAAATCCAATATTGCAGAATTATAAAATCACCAGTAAATTAGGTCTATGGAATCAACGACATTACATTTGGCTAAACAAAATTTTAAATTCTCGTCGGCGCACTTTCTGATTTTTGATGCGAAATCGGCAGAAATGCTACATGGTCATAATTACCAAGTTAAAGTTGATCTGGTGTTTAAACAGCCCTCTGAAAGTCATCAAGTAGGGTATTTCGTCGATTTTCATGTGTTAAAAAAATATATCAAATCACAATGCGATATTTGGGATGAACACGTTTTATTACCTAAAAAACATCCTGATATGAAATCAAAAATAAGTCACGATCAAAAAAATTATGAAATTACTTTTCGTGATCGATTTTATTCATTACCGATCAATGAAACAATTTGGTTAGAAGTTGAAAACACCAGTGTTGAACAACTTTCAAAACTATTAGTAAATAATTTTTATCAAGAATTTAAGAAATATCAACTTGCGCAGATCACTGTTTTAGTTGAAGAAACAAACGGACAGTCGGCATCAACGACACTGAGTTTTTAGCTAATTTTTACTATTTAGACAGCTGGCCTGTTGAAACTTCTTTGGGCGTAAGCTCTTTCAAAAGACGATAATTCCAAAAACAAATTTTCCCAGGATTGCTAAGCCAGTCGACTAAAACATCTTCAACTAACTGAGGAGTTCCGTTGCACCATGTAGCAGCTACGTCTGTAATGTTTGTGACTGTACCAACTGACCATGACCAAAATGATTTATCTTTTTTTGAAAAATCTCGATTTGTATTATTATGACCAAGCACAACAGTGCCAAAAATAATTTTTTCGTTTTCTGGATTTTTGATTTGATCGCGCGCTTTTTCTAACAGTGCAGAATCACTGATTTTAACAACAAAGCTTTCTGATTTATCATTTTTACGACCAACCAGAAAATAACTTCCGTCGTTTTGAATTGGCACTATTTGCGGGCGAACCAAATCAGCAAATTTCACTTGTTGCGATTGCAGCGAATAAGTTAAAAATTTATAGTCGGCTGAAACTTTAACCCAAGCCGTTTTTGCTTGAAGTTCGATCGATTTTTTTTTTGTTTCTAGATTATTAAGCACTATAGATTGCAGTTTAATAATTTTTTGAAAACGATCAAGTTCAGTGATTAAAAATTGATTTTTATCGATATGTAGATTTTTTATAAATAAAGATATTGTTCTAGGTGTAGTTTTAGTCATTTTAAAAAAATGAAGCCCACCTTCACTGGTCTGCACAGGTAACGACTTAACTGCTGATTCATCACTGCAAGTGACTGAAATTTTGAAATCTCGATGAAGTACAATTTGATTCTCGGATGGATTCAGTAAACTATAACTTTGATTTTGATTGTTTAAAACAATCGATTTAGATCCGAAAGCTGATAGTTTGATTTCTGTTTCAGATTGTAAATACGGAGATCTTTCTTGCAGCCATAAATGTAGAGTCTGAGATTTATTATTAGTTACTGTCAGAGTTGTTTGATCACAGAACTCAGGCCAACGGTAAGTTTCCGAAGCCACTGCGGACACACC
>JAYUQO010000270.1:0-20747 GCA_043756765.1 Bdellovibrio sp.
TAATCAGCAGCTTTGATCCATTCATCAACATAAGCCGAAAAACCACGTTTTAGTAAAACTGGTTTTGGTTGTTTACCAAGTTCTTTTAGTAAAGCGTAATTATGCATATTGCGAGCACCAATTTGAAAAGCATCGACAACATGAATGATTTCTTCGATTTGGCGAATATCAGTGATTTCAGAAACCAAAGTCATGCCGACTTCAGCTTTTACTTTTTTAATAAATTCAAATGCAGAAGATCCTAATCCTTGAAAAGCTTGTGATGACGTACGCATTTTCCAGATGCCACCACGAAGTAGACTAGCACCTGATTTTTTAACAGCTTCTGCAGTTTTCCGGAATTGTTCTTCTGATTCAATAGAGCACGGACCTGCTATTACAGTGAATTCGGGACCGCCTATTTTGATTTGACCGATTTGTACTATCATTCGTAAGTTCTTTCAAAATCTCTTTGTTTAATAAGATATTAACATATAATATGCCTATTCTGTGGACTCAATAAGTAAAACTGTGGATAAGCAAACTAACACACTGGGCTCAATAGGCGCAGTAAAATTCTCTGAAATTTTAGAGTTCGGTGGCATATATCAAATAAATCACGATCATTTTTTATTGTTTGCCGGCCCTCTAGTGCCTTCCAATAAGACATTTAATGATCTGACAGATCGGTTTGTCTTTTATCAGCCTAGATTTTGGGATATTTTGCAGAATAACAGTCAGGGATTATTTCATGAACAATATCTGGCCAATGAAGAATTCATCATCAGCCGGGCTGAATTAATCGAACTGACAAGTCACTTTCAGAGTCAAAAATCAGTTCAAACTGAAACAAAATATCAAATTCTAGGGGTCATTGAAGGTCAAAAAGATGATTTTAAAAATCAGTTTGATTGGTCGCAAGCTCAGTTTGAAAATAAAAAATTATTAAAAACAGTACCGATGACAAATTTTAAATTTAATTTGAATGAATCAGTTTCTGTTGTTCAACTTTTAAAGCTGATCTTAGTTTTAAACTCAAAAGACACATCAATTTATGGTCAGTGGAATAAAGATAAAGGTTTTGTTGGCGTCAGCCCAGAAACTTTAGGGCAGTGGTCCTATGAACCGAATCAAATGTTTACAACGATGGCCTTAGCGGGAACTTGGGGTCAGTCAATTAAAATAGAAAAATATGAACAAGTTGACCTTAAAACGAAAAATGAACATCAAATTGTTGTTGATGACATCACCGAAAGACTTAAATCACAGAAAAGATTTTTTAAAGAAGAGACCCATATTGTGAAGCTTCCGCACTTAAATCATCTTAAAACAAATTTACATTGCCGAGTTGATGACGCAGAAAAAGCGTTACGATTGATTTCAGATTTGCATCCGACAGCGGCTTTAGGAATTTTCCCAAGAGATACAGAAATGAATTTGCAGTTTTCAAATTTCAGCGTACAAAAAAATCGAAAACATTTTGGTGCGCCATGGGTGATGATGAATAAACACTTTTGTAAATCGATTGTAACAATCAGACAGCTTCAGTGGGACAAACAAAAAATTCAAATTCCAGTAGGCTGTGGGATTACCATTGAGAGTCAGTTTGATTTAGAATGGCAAGAATTGATCACCAAACGAAATTCAGTAATAAAATATTTAGGAATAGACCATACATCATGAAAAACTTTGAATTGGTTCAACATGTTTATGGTTTATTAAAGCAGCTTGATGTTGAAGATGTAATCGTTTGCGCAGGTGCTAGAAACGCACCATTAGTTTATTCTATTAACGAACAACCTTTTACAGTAACATCTTATTTTGAAGAACGATCAGCCGCATTTTATGCCTTGGGCTGCGCCCGACGTTCAAAAAAACCTGTAGCGATTATTACAACATCAGGAACTGCTGCAGCTGAATTGTTGCCAGCTGTAATTGAATCATATTACCAAGGACAAAAATTAATTTTAATCACTGCCGATCGCCCAAAAAGTTATCGGGGCTCAGGGGCGCCTCAATCGATTGAACAAGTTAATCTATTTGGGCCTTATACTCAGCAGTGTCTTGATATCGATGTTCAAAGTTCTAGAGTTGCTATTCAGACAGTCATTGGGAATTTACATCTTAATGTTTGTTTTGATGAACCCTTATTAGATAAACCTGATGGATCTAATCAAATTCAAAAATCAATATTTAATTTTATAGATGTTCCTACTAAACCCCTGCCAGCGCAAAAAATTCCACAGTTTCAGAAGCCATTATTTATTGTAAGCGATACAAGCATTGATAAAAATAAAATTATAAAATTAATTAAAGATAAAAAATGTTATGTGTATGCAGAATTTTTAAGTAGTTTATTAAATCATGCAGATCTTAAAGATTTACAGATTAATCATTTAGAATCTGAATTAAAACATCTATTTTTAAAAAATCAATTCGACGCGATTATTCGCATTGGATCTGTGCCAACACTAAGACTTTGGCGCGATATGGAAAAAGAACTAAACCACATACCTGTGATCAACATCGACAATCGTCAATTTAGCGGGCTGGCTAGAACTGAAAACGTTTTTAATCTGGATTTCAATTCATTCACTGAATATTTTGAATCATTGGAAATTGATACCCAATTTCCGGTGATTCAAAAATTCGAACATCTGTTAGAAATGAAATCAGAGTTGTTCAAGAAGTTTCCCAGTTCGGAGCCTGCCTTACTACATGAATTGACGAAGGTGATTGAATCGAGTGACCCAGTTTATGTTGGGAATTCGCTGCCTATTAGGGAGATTGATTTTGTTTGTGATAAACCTTTAACCAACACTTACGCTAATCGCGGTGCCAACGGTATTGACGGACAATTATCAACTTATTTAGGTTGGACAAAAAAATCTAAAAATTCATGGGCTATTATTGGTGATTTAACACTGCTGTATGATTTGGCTGCGTTTGGCTTGGCTGCGGATCAGCCTGAATCTATGAAAAATATAGTCGTGATCAATAATAATGGTGGGCAAATTTTCAATAAAATTTTTAAGAACGAAGTTTTATTGAATTCACAAAATATAAAAATAAAACATCTAGCTGAATTTTGGAATTGGGATTACAAACTGATCCAACAAAAAAGTGATTTTGCCGAACTGAAAAGCAAACCATCTAAAAATCGGATTATCGAAATTCTAGTAGATAATGTACAAACAGAAATTTTTTGGCAAGACTGGGACAGCGAATGCAAGAAAAACAATTAGCATTTTTTGCTGTTCATGGCTTTTTAGGTGAGGGCGCTGATTGGATTCCACTTAAAGACGAATTAAGAAAAATTCTGCCTTCTTTTGATTTTTATGCACCGTCTTTGTTTTCGAAAGGGAATTCTTTTAATTTTGAATCTTTTGAAGCACTCAGTGAATCCATTCAAAACTATCTGCAAACAATGAGTTTTAATAATCAGTCTGTTAAAAAAGTTTATATTGGTTATTCTTTAGGCGGGCGAATTGGTTTGCATCTGTTAGAATCTGGTTTGTTTGATCACTTTTTTTTTATTTCTACACATTGCGGTTTAGACGATGTTGAAGACCAGAAAAACCGTATAGAATCCGACAAGCTTTGGGCTGATCGGGTTAAGCAGTTAGGCTGGGATAATTTTTTAGAGCAATGGTTAAACCAAGATGTGTTAGCGAAGTCTACAAAAGTCTTACGTCAAGAAGTTCACTTTGATAGAAATAAATTACGACAGGCTTTGTTGAATTTATCGTTAGGACGGCAAGCCAATAAAGAATCAATCATTCAAAAATATCAAAATCAAATCACATGGCTGGTTGGAGATAAAGACCAAAAGTTTTTGGATTTAGGAAATGAATTAGTTCAAAAAAAAATCCTACCAAAAATTGGTAGGATTTCAAACTCGGGACATCGTGTAGTGTTTGATCAGCCGTCCCAGTTGGCTAAATTTATTTCAGAATTGTTATTTCAAATGAGCTAAATCTTCTTTTTTCACTTCATTTAATTTTAGGATCGCATTTTGAATCCACTCAGTCTGTCCGATGACGCCCGTGAAGATTGCTCCTTGATTACAATTTCCTAATTTTTCTGTACCACGGCTTGTTACACCAACTTGAAGTAACGATCCATTTTTAAGTTTAACAAACGCTGGCCCACCTGAATCTCCGTGACAAGCACCACGAAATTTTCTTTGATCTAAAGTTATTTCCTTTTGATCTTTAGTCACTTTTGTAACAACAATTTGTTCTACTTTGCGAAGAGTTCCAGTTCCCTCTGATGGCAATTCAGAAACACGGGTCGACCCATCTGGCTGTTTAACTTCACGACGAACCATTGCGTTCGTAATTCCGTAGCCGGCAAGAATAACCCTGTGACCCTTCAACATGCTAACTTTAGAGCCAAGTGGTGGCAGTTGCGCAGTTTTAAAATCAGCCGGTGCGTCTTTAGCTAACCTAATTAGCGCGATATCATTCCAAATATCAGAATCACCGACTACATTAGTTTCACTTTTTAAACCAACATAACCTTCATGCACGACAACACCTGTCGCAAAAATTATATTTTCCTGATTTGCTAATAGGTCTGTTAACGTAAACATCACAGCGACATCTTTTAAACCTGGTAATAACACACAGTGAGCTGCAGTCATGACAACGTTACGTGAGACCAATGTTCCGGTGCATGTGGCCCGGCCCGTTCTGGTAATCAATTTTAGTTGGACTATTCCGTGTTGTTTTTGAAATTGAGAATCCGCAGTTGCTCCGCCAATAATCCCTGATGAATCTTCAGTTAAATATTGAGCCCGCTCTTGATAAGTTTTTGGTGCGCAGTTTGTAACTAGCGCTGTAAGTAGAACTAAACTCAATAATCTAATTAACGTATTACTTTTTTCGTTCAGTTGTTTAATCATCCTTGTTTTCATAAGTAAGCCCCCCTCAGGCTTGGAGGTAATAAACTTCATCTGAGGATTAAGCTCAATACATATAAAAATATAGGAACTATAAGAAAAACTTTGGTCCCAAAATGCCTCGCGAATGGGGAATTTTTAGCTCTGAAAAGCAGTTACGTTTTGCGCAGCTGCAACTAATGCGGCTTTAGTTCCGGGTTCTGAAGCCGCATGCCCAGCATCTTGGACAAATTGAAACCGCGCTTCAGGCCAAGCTTGGTGTAAATCCCATGCACTTCTGGCTGGGCACACGACATCGTAGCGGCCTTGTATTATGTTAGCAGGGATATGACGAATTTTATCTATGTTTTCAATAATCCAATTATTTGTTTTGAAGAACGCATTATTAATAAAGTAATGGCATTCAATACGAGCAAACTGTAAAGCGTAAGTTGGGTCATCAAAATCATCGATCGCTTTCATATCTACAAATAATTTAGAAGTGGCTGCTTCCCATTTGCTCCAGACCTTGGCAGCAGCTAAACGCACGTCTGATTTTTCGTGGGTCAATCGTTTATAGTAAGCTGTTACAAAATCATGCCGTTCATTTTCAGGAATATGGTTTTGATAACTTTCCCAAATATCAGGATAAATTTCAGAAGCACCGAACTGATAAAACCATTTTATTTCTGAAGGTCTGCATAAAAAGATTCCTCGTAGTATTAAATGGTGAATTTTATCTGGGTGAACAATGGCGTAGGTTAAGGCTAACGTCGACCCCCAGCTGCCACCGAAGACCACCCATTTTTTAATATTTAAATGATCACGGATTTTTTCTAGATCTGAAACCAGATCCCAAGTTGTATTATCTTTTAATTCTGCAGCGGGTGTCGATTGACCCGATCCACGCTGATCAAAAAGGATAATGCGATATTTTTGAGGATCAAAAAAACGGCGTTGATCTGCACTTGTTCCGCCGCCAGGGCCACCATGAACAAAAACAACTGGCATGCCTTGCGGGTTTCCACTTTGTTCGAGATACAACGTATGAAGGTCGGTGGTTTTAAACATTTCAGTTTTAAACGGTGTAATTTCTGGAAAGAAACTCATGTGATCTCCTAGGGATTTTATTTAATAAAAGTATTTTTTAAAGCGGTTTGATAACACTGATCAAAATCACTTTTAGTAAAACCTAAATATTTTTGCGCAATCAAATAATCATCTGATAAAACTGAATCAAACATTCCTGGATCGTCTGAATTCAATGTAACCGGTACGCCTAAATTTAATAACTTCTTTAATGGGTGTTCTTCGTAAGTTTTAAAAGCTTGAGTTAAATAATTGCTGTAAGGACAAACTTCTAAAACAATATTTTTCTTTTTTAAAAGTTCAATCACGTCCGGAAAATGAATCGATTGAACGCCGTGACCTATTCGTGTAGCGCCTAAAATTTCAATGGAATCTTTTATCCATTGCCCTGCGTTTGGCGACGGAGATTCTCCAGAATGGATGGTGATTTCTAAACCATGAGATTTAGCCTTTTCAAATAAGGTAGAGAATTTTTTAGGTTCAAAGCCGTCTTCGTTATCAGCTAAATCTAAAGCAATAAAAGTTTTTTTATTTTCAATCGCAAAGTCAGTAACGGCTGCAACTTTATTGTAAGTTAGTACGCGCTGTAAAATACAAATCAGGCCAACTTTAATGGGCATGATTTGTCTTGCGCGATCAAGGCCCTTTAAAAAGGCCTGATGAATTTTTTCAAATGTCAGATTAGGGTGACCATCGGTAATAAAAGTTGGCGCGTAGCGAAGTTCTAGAATGTGGACGCCATCATGAAAAGCATCTTCACAGGCTTCAAAAGCCAAACGCTCTAAAATTTCTTCAGAAGCTAAAACCTTTTGAGCGGTTAAAAATTTACGCAAAACAGATCCTAGATCAAGCATCGGTTCTGTGATCAAGAAATGTGATCTTAATGCTGCAGGATCCTGCGGAATATCGAGCTTTAAAGTTGTCGCAATTTCAAGCAAAGTGCTCCAACGCATAGAGCAGTCCAAATGGCGATGCAAGTCAATTTTTGGAAGTGATCTGATTTCTTGAATAGAAAGAGGTGATGACATAAAAAAGATGTATGACACAAATTAAGCCTCTACAAGTTAAAAATCATTTATCATCCCACAAAAATTTAAAACCTGAATTTTCACAAACTGCAAAAACTTCTAAAAATGAAAATTTAAATTTATCTGATCCTAAAGCCGTGCGCGCTATGATCGCTTTAATGGATATGAATGCTGTCTTAGGCGGAGCTGCTTCCCATTATGGTGGCCCTGCAGCACTTGCAGAATTATGGTCTGCACTGCATGGATTTATTTTTCATGTCTCTGATCAAAAAAATAAAAGTTGGTCTGATTTGTATCACGTGATTAATGATGCTGGTCATTGTGAAAATGGTTTATACGCTTTAAAAGCCAATTACAAAATGGCTGGTTTAGATATTAACAAACTTAAAAAATTTAGATCGATTGAATCTAACTTAACTGGTCACGGCGAAGCGCATTTATTTCCTGAAGGTGTTTACATGAGTAACGGCCCTTTGGGTTCTGCGTTTCCGCAATCACAGGGTTTAGCTTTAGCCGAAAAATTAGCAGGCACAAACCGCACAACGATTTGCACATTATCTGATGGTGCAGCGATGGAAGGCGAAGCCAAAGAAGCTTTAGCTGCTATTCCGGGTTTTGCAAAAAAGAATATGTTGGCACCTTATGTTTTAATCATCAGTGATAACAACACAAAGCTAACTGGACGTATTGATCAAGATGCTTTTTCAATGAACCCAACATTTTCATCGTTAGAAAATTTAGGTTGGAAATTATTAAAAGTTGAAAACGGAAATGATTTACAAGCTTGCTTAACAAATATTGAAGAAGCGATCAAGTTAGCAGAGAAAAACCCAAACCAACCTGTAGCCATTTGGGCCAAAACCATTAAAGGCATTGGCACAAAGAAAACCGCTGAATCAGCAAGTGGCGGTCATGGATTTCCGTGTAAATCACCCACAGAATTAAAAGCCTTTGTTTCCGAAATTTACAACAACGAAACCTACCCTGAAATTTTCAACACATGGATTTCAGAATTAGATGAAATAGAAAATAAAATAAAAGCCAATGCAACACCTGATACGGGTGAAAAAATTCAAAAGGGCATTGCTAAAGCCATGATTAATGCTTTTAAAAAAGGTTTACCAATTATATCAGTCACATCTGATTTACCAGGATCAACGGGCGTTGCGGATTTTAGAAAAGAATTCCCAGCGGCGTCGATTGATGTGGGCGTTGCAGAAAGCAACATGGTCTCAACGGCCGCAGGCCTATCTAAGCAAGGATATATTCCAGTCGTTGATACATTTGCTCAGTTCGGTGTAACAAAGGGTGCCTTGCCAATTACAATGGCGATGCTGTCTGAAGCTCCAATCGTTGGCGTGTTTTCACACACGGGTTTTCAAGATGCGGCTGACGGGGCATCCCACCAAGCTTTAAGTTATATGTCGATGTTAGCGACTATTCCAGGTGTTGATTTGTATTCACTATCAACCAGCGAAGAAGCTGAAATGATCATGACTGAAGTTTTAGAAAACTTTGCAAAACAAAGAGAATCAGGAAAAATTCCACATTCAGCGATTTTCTTTTTAGGGCGTGAAAATTTTCCTAAAACTTTTTCGACAGACACAAATAAACTCAATTACAAAACTTTTGAACCGCAAGTTATCCGCAGTCATATTATCGGCACTAAAAATGTGATGCTACTAGCAACAGGATCGTTGGTGGGCGAAGCTATAAAAGCCAGCCAACTACTTGAAAAGAAAAGTGTGGGTTCAATTGTTGTAAATTTAAATTGTTTGAACAATGTGAATATGCAAACGCTAAAACCATTAATTAAAAAATGCGAAGGGCGTATTGTCACTGTTGAAGATCATCAAGTGAAATTAGGTTTAGGTTCTTTTATCAGTCATCAATGTGTGCTAGCAGGTGAATTTATTTCGATGAAATCATTAGGTGTACATGGTGAATTTGGACAAAGTGCTTACAACGCAATTGAATTATATCAAAAACATAAAATGGACAGCGCTAGTATTGCCAGTGCTGCCATTGAATTACTGGGTTAGTTATAAGGTCTAGTCCAGTAAATAAATTCACAATTATACCGATAGACTGTTTATGAAAACATTAACTTTAATTCTAACGATTTTATTTTCTATCACTTCTTTTGGTACTGATAAAAAGTCAAAAGATGAAGCAATTTTTAATTACAATGTTAAAAAATTTAATTCATACACCAACTACGAACAACTGATGAAAAACAAAAATTTATCGGCTACGGATCAGGCTTGGTTAAATCAACAAAAACTAAATGGCAAAATGGAACTTCCGAAAATGACTGTGACAGGGCCAATGCAAGTGGAAGTCATCGTCGGCAAAAAAATAGTTAATTTAGAATATAAACTAAATGGACAGCAATTTTTATTAAACAATTATGTTTTAGATTTAAATTCAAGATCATCCTTGAAAGATCGTATTTCCTACATTCAAAAAGTTTTATCCCATACTAAATTCAGCTGGTTAGAATTATTTATTAATACAGCTTATGCCGATGTGTCTAAGTCAGCTTTTGATTTATCGTTTGCGATTAATCAGTATGTGACTGAGACTCAGAAATCTTTTTCGCTAAAAAATATTTTGGATAAATCAAACAAAAGTAATGGATTACTGATTAAATCATTACTTAACAAGCCCACAAGCAATATTATTGGTTTAAATTATTCATGTAATATAAATTCGAATCGCACAGCAGATGGTTCTGGTGACTGCGGTGAACTGACTTTAGAAGTAGATCGCATTAACACAAGCTTAGAAATTACAAAGCAGATTCATAAAGTTAAAATGCCTAGGCCTGAAGTCAATGGCGGCTGTTCATTGCCAGATGAAATTAAATTAGAAATGCAAACTGAAACTCAAAACATAGAAACAGGAAAAACTGAAATTGGTGAAGTTAAGAAAATGAATTATTCAGAAGTCAGCCGTCAGTCAGAAGAAAAAATATCAAAAGTTTACGATGAAACAAGTCGTATTGGGCAAGCTTTAGTTAAATGTTGTGGTGATTTCAGCGATAAAGAAAAAAATTGTTTTAAAGATCTGCAGTCTAATTTAGAAAAATCAAAAATTTCAACGACAATTGAAGCCAATAAAAAAGGTAAAATAGGTCGTTCGCTTAACAACCGTTAATCATGTTCTGTAAAGCTGTCTTCTTTTTCTTTCAGCCAGAATAAGTAATCGTGGGCGCTTAATTCGCCCGACATAACACCTAATTTTAAGGCTAGATCAAAATGTTGGTTATTTAAAAAAGCACGCCTGCGGCGATCACCTTTTTTCAAATAAAATTCTTGCCGTGATAAACTTTGTATCATTTCAATGGCGTGAACAATGGTAATGACTTCGGCTTTAAAAACACCTAATTCATCTTTACAAAAAATTTGAAAACGTGAGTTTTCTGAGATATCTAGAATATTAAAACCATATCCATGCTGAGTAATTAAAAACGAATACAAAATAGCGGCAAATAATTCTATAGGGTCAGAAAAATTAATATCTGCGATTTGAAAACGACGATGAAAACTAAGAAATTCTTCAACTTTATTTTGGTCACCCCATAATTCATCGAATGCAGGGATGACCGCTTTGAATAAACCTAAGTCATACATTTCCCACAAAGCTAAATCAGGCTTTTCAAGTCTGAATATTTTAAGCCATTCTTCACGTCTTCGCGGCAATACAGAGCGCTGTAATTCTAAATAGTGTTCTTGAATTGCAGTTCTTAAACTATTTTCAATTTTAAAACCTAATTTTTGTGATAATCGTAATGCCCGTAAAATTCGAATCGGATCTTCTTTGATTCTTTCTGTTGGGTCACCGATCATACGCAGTGTTCGCTGAGAAATATCTTTAAGTCCAGCGCAGTGGTCAATCAGTTCTTCAGAGATAGGATCATAAAATAAAGCGTTTATAGTAAAATCACGTCTGAAAGAATCTTCTTCAAGCGTACCAAAAAAGTTTTCTTCAGTGAATGTGGCTTCATTGAATTCAGTGGCTTCAAGTTCTTCTTGAGTGGCTTCACGGCGGTAAGTAGCAACTTCAAAAATTTTATCACCTCGGTGAGCATGGACTAATTTGAATCTTCGCCCAATGATGTAACAATGAGGAACTTTCTTTTTGACCACGTTCGGTAAAGCGTTTGTGGCAATGTCAAAATCTTTTGGTTTAAGACCAACAAGAAGATCACGGACTCCGCCGCCAACAAGATAACCATCAAAACCATTTTCTTTAAGTCGTTTAATGATATTGATCGCTTGCGGATCAATATTTTGATGCGCAAGTTTAAGGATGGCTTTGTAATGAGTTGTTTGGTCTTTATCTATCGACATGTTCTATTTTTTTAATTGAGGTTCTGTCTGCAGTCGAGTACTTAGTGAAGATATGAGTCATTTAGAGCAATTTCATTATTCTATTTTGGGAACTAACACTGAAGAGCGTATAGTCTTTGTCCATGGATTGATGGCATTTGCAGCAAATTGGCGTAAAATTGCAAATAGACTTGAAAATGATTTCCAATGCCTTATTTATGATCAGCGTGGTCACGGCCGGTCTTTCAAGCCAAAAACGGGTTACAGTCCTGAAGATTTCGCTGAAGATATAGACAAGATAACAACGGAATTGGGTTGGGATAAATTTCATCTTGTTGGCCATTCTATGGGTGGACGTAACGTGATGGTTTTTGCCAATCTGTATCCGCATAAAGTGAAAACTTTAACTATTGAAGATATGGGTCCGGATGCCGATCCGAAGATGCAGGACTATTATAAAAATATGTTAGACGGGGTACCGACTCCGTTTATTGATAAAACGGCATCTAAAAATTTTTTTGAAAATGAATTTCTTAAAAAGTTTCCAGCTAAAGAACCACCGACAGTACTAGCGCTTTTTTTACAAGCTAATTTAGAAGAAAAACCCAACGGAAATTACGACTGGAGATTTTTTAAAAATGCGATTTTAGAAATCGTTAGAGAAGGGCATCGCAATAATCATTGGTCAGAAATCAGCCAGTTCAAAATGCCTGTATTACTTATACGCGGCGAAAAATCACATCTTTTCAAAAAAGAAACTTATGAAAAAATGTTGGCTTTAAATTCTAATATAGAAGGTGTCGAAATCGCAGGTGCTGGGCACTGGGTTCATTATGAAAAATTTGAAGAGTTCGTGACCTGTTTCAGAAGCTTTGTACAAAAACATAAAGTACAAAAGCATAAATGACCTGCCTATGAATTAATCCTTTAGCAGGCACTGGCTAAACAAAGACAAGCTCTTTGTATAAAAAGAGTTGCACTAGCGAACCGTTATAGTATCAGTATAAATCCATGAAGTACTCAGATCTAGGCTTAGATAGCCGATTATACGCAGCCATTCAAACACTTGGTTACACAGACACAACACCGATACAAGATCAGGCTTTCTTGCCAATTGTGAGCGGTCAAGATGTGGCGGGCTTAGCACAAACAGGCACTGGTAAAACTGCGGCGTTTTTAATTCCTTTAATTGAACGAATTTTGAAAGCTGAAACTGAACCAGAACATGAACGCGCCTTTAAAGATTGGAAAGCTTTTAATACAATTCTTATTCTTGTACCTACGCGGGAATTAGCTGATCAAATTCATGAAAACGTTCAAAAATTAACTGCAGGCTGTGGTTTAAAATCTTACCCGCTTTACGGTGGGACAGGTTACGAAAAACAAAAAGAAGCTTTAGCTGGAAACTTACAATTTATTGTTTCAACTCCTGGTCGACTTATTGATCTTTATAAAGAACACTTTGTTGATTTCAAAAAAGTAAAAGCCATTGTATTTGATGAAGCTGATCGTATGTTTGATATGGGCTTCAAAGACGACATGAAATATATTTTAAGTCGTATTGAACGTAATCGTCAGTTTTTAGTTTTTAGTGCGACATTAAATTTTGATGTTTTAAATACAGCTTACCAATTTGGTTCTGAACCGGTTGAAATTAATATTTCTAAAGATGTCGCTAAAGCTGATAATGTTAAAGATGCTATTTTTCATGTGGGTAATGATGAAAAACCACAGCATTTGCTATCTATTTTCAAAAAAGAAAATCCAACTCAGACAATTATTTTTACAAATTTTAAAAACAATGTTGATCGTATCGCTCACTTTTTAACGTTGAATCAAATTCCGGCAATGGGGATATCAAGTTTGATGTCACAAACACAACGTAACCAAGTTATTTCTAAGTTTAAAGAAATTAATAATCAAAATGTGATGGTCGCAACTGATGTGGCGGCACGAGGGTTAGATATTTTAAATGTCGATTTAGTGATTAATTATGAATTGCCACAAGATTGTGAATCCTATGTTCACCGTATTGGCCGAACAGGTCGTGCAGGACAAGTAGGTAAAGCGTTTTCATTAGTCAGTGAAAAAGATGTTGAATCGCTTTACCGCATCGAAGAGTACACAAAAAATAAAATTGATATTCAGTATTTAGAAGATGCTGATTTAGTGAAAGAATTTAAAAAAATGGCTCAGTCTGAATTTAGTTATAAGAAACCGTTTAATAAAAACGAACGCCCACAAAGTAAAAGTAACTTTAGTAGTGGTAGTGGTGGTGGCGGCAGCGGCCCACGTCCGCAAAGATCGGGACCTGCAGCCACTTCAGCAGGACCAGCTAAAGCACGTCCGCATCAGCGTTCTGAAACTTCCACACCTAAAAAAGACCTTCATGCTAAAGATGGTCATGCTAATTCTAAAAATAAATTTCAGAAAAATCAGAAATCTAACGGTGCTGTGAAACAAATTTCACGTCCGCACAGACCTAACACAGAAAATAACTACAGACGCAAAAACACACCAGCTTCATCTGGTGTGTTAAAGACTGTTAAAAGTTTCTTTAAAAAATTATTTAATTAATTGAATTACTACTTAACTGATTGTTCGTCGAATGGTGTAAACGGCGTTGGTTGATAGTCATTGATCGTATCTTTTCCACCGTGCTGTTTAATCGTTGTTGCTAAAAATGTTTTAACGACTTCGTAAGATCTTTGTCGATCTTGATAGCTATTATTATTTTTCACACCGATGTGAAAAAACATCAGACCTTCACCTGTTAAGACGGCTCCGCCAAGTGCAATTGTGTTGTCAACAGTGCCTGTCTTCGCTACTAAAGAACCATTGGTCATTTGATTTGAATAAATATTTGAAACTGTGCTGTCACCGTCTAAATCTGAATCTCGTCCAGCAACTGGTAAAACATAACGTAATCCGTAGCCTTGAGCTGCAGAAATTTTAAATAAGTCTTGGGTCATCGTTGCTACAACTCGGCAAGTTGATTTGTTATACATTTTTTGACCAGAGATAACTTCAGGGTAACCTGATCCGTTGTAAAAACTGAATTCATTTTCACTGATGTTTAAACTTTTAGTCATAAAATCTTTGAATGTGCCAGTTCTTGATAAAACTTCATAAATTTTATCTGCGGCAAAAT
The DNA here is from genome assembly GCA_043756765.1 of Bdellovibrio sp. Lineage (GTDB taxonomy): Bacteria > Bdellovibrionota > Bdellovibrionia > Bdellovibrionales > Bdellovibrionaceae > Pseudobdellovibrio. Next base: position 14,464 of record JAYUQO010000270.1, read on the forward strand.
TATGTGAATTTCGATTCATTTCTTTTAAAATTCTATGCAGCGGTGAAGAGTATACAGTAAAATTTGAAGTTGTCGTCGTCGCATTGAAAACTTGCATTGATTGAGCATGAATATCATTAATTTTAAGTTGAGCTGATTTAACTAAATCAACAGCTTTCGCTTTTTGAGTAAATATTTTGTAAACGCGGGGAAGTGCAGTGATATCTTTACGAAGTGCACGCATAATTTCTGTTTCAGTTTGTGTTCCGTTCGAATGTGCCAAGTCCTTATTTGTTCTAATAGCTGTCGCATATTCAAAATTTTCATCATAAGTTAGATTATTTATTTTTTTAATTCCGCGTTTGTTTAACTCACTGACTAAAAAATAAAGCATTGATTGATCAAAATAAGGAAATACAGAACCACGTAAATGCACATCATAAAGTTCATTACCCAGATCAGTGATATATATTTGTGTTGGGTATCTGTAATCTAAGCCTTTAACTTTAGTGGCCCAGTAAGTTGTGAATACTTTTGAAACAGAAGCTAACGTATAAGGCGTATCAATATTTTTTCCACTGATTTCGCCTGTGTTGTTGTTCAACGCGCATGAATTACCTGTTGAGGCGGCCATAACCTGAGCCCCCATAAGTAGTGTTGTCGTTATCGCAAGTCCAATAGCTCTGTATTTATGTTTCAACATAGACGTACCTCTAAATGGATCTATAGCGAAATAAAGGCCAAACGAGAGTAAGTCTCACAATGAATCAATTGGTTTTTAGCTCCTAACCCGTGACTAAAACATTAACAGGGAGTCGTTTTTTGCCGTCTCAGCAGTAAGAGGTCTAGGTTCATGTTGATCTGGACTGTTTTTTATATCCTGATCAATCAAAATAAAGGGTAACCAACGAAAGGTTTAGTATGACCCTGTTTATTCGTATTTTGATGATCGTTTTATTTGTGTCATCGTGTGTTTATCAGCAGAAACAAAATTCAAGAATTCCAGGCTCTGATGAGAGCTCAAACGATTCACAAGAAATCATACAGTCTGCTTATTACAGTGAACAACGGGGATCGCCAGCAGAATACGATGCGGGAGCACCCAAAGATTCAATGTGGCCTGATTTATTTGCGGACACTCCAAACTACAGGGCTTACGGTAAAGCGATTTATCAAGAGGCTTCAAAAAAAGCGGGAATCAAAGACGATGGTAAAGAAAAATTTCGCTGGATAGTCGGGCCAATGTGGTACCGCGGTCGTTTGACAGCTGAAAGCGTAAAAGTATTTGTGATCGGTCAAGAAGGTGCCCAAGACGAAAATGTTTCTAATAGAACGTTCACGGGTTCTACGGGAACAAAAATGCAAAATTTTATAAATTACTTTGGTGTAAATAAAAGTTATTTATTTATGAATACTTTTTCATACACGATCACAGGACAATACGGTGAACGTGTTGAAGAGGGTGATACAGATCAAATTAAAAAAGAAAAAGAAGTGAGATCAGAAACGTTGTACTGGTTGGCTCAAAACCCAAATAGTTTGATCGTTCAGCATCGTCATCGCATGTTTGATTACATGAAAGACCAAAACAAAAATACTTTACGTTTAGTAATCGGTGTTGGTTCTGCAGGACAAGATTCTTTAATCACATGGATTAAATCACACGGCGGGCAGTGTTCTAAAGGCCAATTGATGGACACCTACTGTGATGCTTCTGTGATTTCACCTGGGGTTAAGGCCATTGGGCTGATGCATCCGGGCGCTGCTAGCCAGCGTAATGGCGGTACAGATGCGGCTAATTCATTACGTGTTAAATTTGCAAAGCGCGCACAAATTGTTGCTGATTTGATGCAAAAAAATTCGAACTGGTTAAACCCAGATAGCAAACCTGATTTTTCAAAAGAATTTGATTATAAAGATGCGGGTATTCCGTATCGTGATTTTGCTTTTGGTACAAACTGGAGAATGGGACACAGCGGAACATCAACGAATCGTCGTGGCGCTGATGGGATTCAGATTTTTTCAGCTAAAGGCTGTTACAATAATGCCTTACGATTACCTGAAACAGGTCGCTGCGATTTTAATGAAGATCCAAAGCTGGTTAAACAAATTCTATTAAGCTATAATGAACCCGCAGATTTAAATTCTGAAATTAAAATGGCAGATATTGATGTGCCTTATGAAAGTCCTAAATCAGAAAAAGGGCGCAGACAATATGACCGCGGGCCAGGTCGTTTCGCCAATGTGTTTATGGGGCTTACAGTCGGCGGCGGTTGGCCCGATTTTAATTCTTTAGGAGTCACCCAAGATAATTCATTTGGTTTTGGTCCTATTTACAGAGGATATCCAGAAAATCCAGAAATCGTGATTTTAGCCGATCAAGAATCACATGATGATATGTTTTCGGCTCGGGCCTATACAGGAACTGGTGGTCAGCAATTACAACGTTATTTAAATATTTTAGGTGCAAAAAATAATTATCTGATTATTCGCACATTACCTGTGGACACATCTGATTTAGAACCTTCAAAAGTCGAAGACATTGTTTTAAACTCTCAAGTAGTCAAAGTTCGTGATGCCATTCTGGATGAAGTTTTAAAACAAAAGAAAACTAAAGTCGTAATCACTATTGGTGAATTCGCTGAAAAAGCCATAAAAAAATACAAATTACCGAAAAAAATGGAGCTTTTTCATCTTGAGCATCCAAGTGAAAAATTGCATATCAAACAATGGCAGCTTGATGCAGAAATCATCGCAAAAGCTTTAGGACGTTTTTCTAAAGGAAAATATAGAGGTGGATTAACCAGTATACCGCGTGAAGATTTACCAGTACATACACGTTGGTGGATGGGAACAAGTGGATCGCGTGCTCACAGAGCTTTTGAGTGGATAGAGGAAGAGAAAACAAAAAAGAAAGTTTGGAACGGAGATTATTACCAATTTCAAGCACCAACATGGGTCGATTTTAAAAAGTATCCAGCAAATGTTTCTGAAATTTATAGTCCACCGCAGGAAGACAAAAATGAATACATGAAATCATTTAATGTTTTTAAGGAAAATGTTCAGTTCTGATTCTGGTTGATTGTTTTGATTGATGATCAAAAGTTGACTTTCCAAGACGTCAAAATTCTTTTTTTCAGTTAAAGATAAGGGGCTTGAAATTTGGCTCCATGTTTCTTTAAAAACATTTAAGCGAACATCCTTGTAATTTGGATCGTTACAACCTGTGACAGAATCTAATTTTGGAAAAACAGTTAAAAGATTTTTTTCTAAATCTGTCATTTTGATTGGTGTATTCACAGTCATTATTGTTTTTTCAGATGCACAATCGACATTGTCTTTTTTTGTAATTAAATAATCAGCATTAACTTCATTTTCGCCAATAGCTTTTTGAGCAATTTTTAATTCGCCGCCAACCATAACAAATTGGATGTCAGAGACTTCTGAATCAATGATCTGAGTATACGGATTGATTTTTTGACTTTTTAATTTAAAAGCCACGATGTCAGCTAAATAATTTTCTTCAAGTTGTCCTATTTTATGATCCAACTTTAAAGCTTTAGCAGGGTTAATCGTCATCATGTTGTAAAGAAGACGATCAGAAACTATTCGACGACTGTGCTTTTGCAAATGAGTTTTTGCAATTTTAACTTCATCTAATAAATTTTTAGAACCTGAAGGACTCCAATCAGAGCCTAAAGTTAAATTAATGTTGTGATCTAAAGCTTGTCTCACATCCAAAGTTTCACCGTATAATAATAAATTAGAAAATGGTGACCACACGATGCTCATTTCATTTTGCGCGGCATGTTTAAGATCAGCAGCATCTAAACCCACACCATGAATGATCACGAGACCTTTTTGTGCCATTCCTAAAGCTTTGATTAATTTATATTCTAGTCGGTTATACTGATCAGCAGCTTTACCTTCAGATAAATGAGCTATCAAGGTTCTTAAATCACCCATTGGCAACATTCGTTGAAAGTATTCAATATATGAAGTTCGTAAACCTAAAAAGAAATCTTGCGTGCTTTGCGCCATGATTGAACGCTCATCAACACTTGTCGCATTATAAACTTCGTCGAAAGATTTTTTTTCTGAAATCATTTTAGGAAAAACAAGTTCTTGAAAAAGTTTAGTGATATTTGGAGTCACCATTTCAGTGCTGACGCGTATATCTTTTGTATCTTCATAGTCTGTTTCGATTTCTACATTGCGGGCTAAAATTCCAGCGGTGCAACCCATGTCGTTGCCAACACCTTGAACACTGGTGACTCCACCAGCCAAAGCTTTGATTTCGGCGTATTGATATGTTTGGCAAAGTAATGAATTCTGATCAGAACTTGTGCCCAGGGCTTCGTTATTTAGAAGGCTAGACACATTTGTTTTGTAAGATGATTTACCGCGCCATTGAAAACGATTATCAAACTGACCTTGTGCATCTGACCACAATGAAACGGCGTGATATTTTAAATGGCCGTGCAGATCAATAAATCCAGACGACAAAAGCAGTGGACCTGTTTCTGATTCCAATATTTTTTGAGTACTAGAAGCCACTTCAAAAGGTTCAGTGGATTTTTTAACAATACGGCCTTGATCAATAAATAAATAAACTTTTTCGACTTTTGTTTCGGGCGATTTTGGATGAGGGATATAACCTTCGATATAAACAGATTTAGCATAGACGTTATCAAAAGAGAAAAGACTTAGCATAAGGCTAATGATCACAATCAACATTTTCAATAACGTATCAAATTTCATAGTGTCAAACTTCTAGCCAGCGGCCTAATTGTGTTACTTTTTCTAAGCCCAGTAAGCATTAGAAAGCCGTAACAGGTTCTGTTTGTTACCTACGAAATTGATGTGCAAGAAGTGGAGCTACTTCCAGTAATTGTTTATATTTTTTCACTTCCAGTGAAAGCTATTAATAGCAGCGTTACAGCCTTTGACGGATTCTGCGAAGGCAGCCGTTTTGTCTATGCAAGAAGCTATAATAATTTGGTGATCTGCGGTTGAATTTTTATTTGCTGTTTTTTGCAAGAAAACTTGTCGAGATTGTGTTTGATTATTTTTTTGAATGAGATCAATGACGATAGCAGAATTATTATTAATCATCGCTTGTTGAGTCGATAAAACAGTAAAGCCGTATTGATTGTAATCTCTGAGTGATTTTTTAACATAAGCATCTAAAGTTAGTTTAGTATTTATTTTTTTTAGACTTAAACGAATAGTTTTTAATTTTGTATGTTTTAAATCAAATTGTTCATTGATCACTAAATCTGAAGCCGCAGTTGGATGAACTAAAACCCAATCTTTATTCATTTTTTTGAGTTCAAAACCAAAACTTGAAAACAAAACACTGTTATCAGGTCTGTTTAAGTAAGATGATCCCATAGCCGGTAAAGGGGCGGCTTCAACAATCAGTTGAATAAGTAACATTAAAAATCCAAATACGATAAACTTCATAAGTACTGACAGTATAACTTATTTGTTGTGATGGCTTAATATTTTTTTCATGAGACTCGTTGGGTTAAGCTTAGAAATGCCGTCGATATTGGCCCAAAGTCCTGTTTTTAAGTTCTTTTTAGGGCTGATTTTGGGTTTCTTTATGGTCACATAAATATCGTATTTAGTAACCCCATGCTTAAAATCAAAGGTTTTTGGTTTTTCTGTCACAAGTTTGGCTTTTGAAATGGGTAATAATATTTTTTTTAAAAAAGGTGTTTCAAGGTTAGGTTCTAGATAAATTTTTGATTTTTGGATATCAACATCGAATGTCCATAACCAAGTTTGAAATTTTTCTTTGTCTTTTTTCAGAGGTAATTCAGAGATTAAATTATTTTTTAAAGCCAAACAGGATTTTTTCCACGGGCACATGAGGCATAATGTTTTTTTAGGTGTACAAACTGTAGCGCCTAATTCCATTAGTCCTTGGTTTACATCAGCGTTGAATTCTGTTTTAGCTAATTCATCAGAAATATTTTGGAGCTGTTGCTTAGATTTAGTTTCCCACCATTTTAATTTAAGACCATAACGACGTGATAAAACTCTGATTACGTTGCCATCTAACACACCAACAGGTTGGTTGAATGCAAGGCTAGCGATAGCGCGCGATGTGTATGGTCCTAATCCAGGATTTTGAATCAGCTGATCTGCTGATTGTGGAAAACCCTGTGTAGAAAAGTTTTTAGCTGATAAGTGCAGGTTTCTGGCCCGTGAATAGTAGCCAAGCCCTGCCCAGTATTCATAGACGTCTTCTATTTGGGCTTTTGCTAAAATGTGAACAGTGGGGAATCGATTTAAAA
>JAYUQO010000271.1:0-2697 GCA_043756765.1 Bdellovibrio sp.
AAAAGCGCGGGCTAAACCCATGTAGCTGATGCCCGAATGTTGCAGAAAATCATTATCTTCGATAGCGATCACAGCGTTTAAACATGCAATCGGATATTCAGAAAGTTTAAATTCGTTTTGCATCAGGGGTTCATTATTTCTAAATTGAGCCACTAAAACAGAGTCCGTTGAGATCGCATGCTGCGAAGCCAACGGCGCCCCAGCAAAAGTTTGAATAACTAGTCCGCTATCAACAATCAGTAATTGAAATTGCTCGTCTTGATTAATCCACTGCCAGCACAGCGATGTGGTTTTTAGTTCTAATTGAGTAATATTGCTGCACGTTTGGATGTTTAAAGGCCCGTAATCGCCTTTAAGTAAAGCCTGTTCAGCCAAGCGTAATCTGTAGCTGCGTTGATTCATTTCAGCACGAAACTTATCAATATTAAATATTTGCCTTTTAGTGAATGTCAGGCCACGAGCATAGTATTTTGTACTTTGTAAAATAGATTGGGCTGTCAGCTTGTCTTCGAACTCTTTTTTGATTTCAAAAGGGTTCAAACTTTGAGCTTTTAACGATAAAGAAAAGTGACCGATACCCAAAATGACAGTTATAAGTGGGATTATGCGTCTACAGAAGTCACTTCTTTGGCTTGTATTCAGCTTTTTTTTAGTTTCTAATGGCATCAATGAAGCTTACTTCAATACAAATACAAAGACTATCAGAAAAAATTCTTAATCAATGGAAAAGTTTAAATTTAATCACTTTTAAAGTTGATGAGAAAATCGTTTTACAAACCATTAAAGATTCCATCGCCAATGATTATAAGCGCGAAACCGATCTTGAACGCGAAGTTCATGCGTTGATGGATGAAATGGAAAAACAACACGGTCAAGAATTTCAACGTGGTAAAATGTTTCACTTGTTGAAACAAAAATTAGCCAAAGAAAAGAAGATTATTCTATGATTTTATCTGACGACAGACAGGCTCATATTGCGCGTATTGTAACAGACAAAGTTTGGGGCGACGATATTGCTGATTTTAGTGATGATGACGAAGCTTTCAGAGCCGCAAAAAAAGCGGTAGTTTTATTTGTTAAAGAAGATTCTGAAATTGATATTAAAGCCCGTGAAAAAGTGACTTCGTTAAAGCGTAACGTTATGGAAGGCACTCCGGAATGGGAAATTATGTATAAAAAATATTATGAAGAGGAGAAAAACCGTCGTGGCTAAAGTTGTTAAAAAAAATAAAAAGAAAGCTCCTGTTAAAGCTAAAACAAAAGGTAAAGTAAAACCTAAAGCTAAGATTAAAGCTAAGATTAAAGTAAAAGCGAAATCTAAAAGCAAACCAAAATTAAAATCTAAAGTTGCTGTCAAAGCAAAGCCTAAAGCCAAAGCGAAACCTGCTGTTAAAACTAAAGCAGCAGCTCCAGTTGTAAAACCAATTATTGCGAAAACAACAAAAAGTGCTGATTACAATAAAGCGATTTCTCCGTTAGCTGATCGTTTAGTCGTCAGGCTTATTGAGGGCAGTAAAACAACAAAAAGTGGACTTATTTTGTTAACAGATAGTTCATCTGCGCAAGGTTATATGAAAGCTATAGTTTTAGCAGCTGGCAAAGGTATGACAAATAAAAAAGGTTTTACAAAAAAACTAGATGTGCAAATTGGTGATCAAATTTTATTTTCAGAATACGCTGGAACAAAAATCGAATTCAACAATGAAGAACTTTACATTGTAAATGAGACCGATGTTTTAGGCGTAACCCAATCTAAATAATAAATATATAAATGGTGGTGATTTATGAAAAAAATATTTTTGTCTTTAGTTTTTTTATCTTCTGTTTCAAATGCCACATCAATTGATTGGTCAGGTGGATACCGTGTTGAATACGTCAGTATTGATCGACCTAGCTTGGCAGAACCTAAGAAAAGTAAAACCTACGGTTTAAATTTTCTTTATTTGCAGCCAAAAATTATTGGTTCAGATGGAATCAATATTATTAGTCGATTTGATGTTTTCTCAAGTAACAATGCAGCCTACAGAAATTCACAAGTGGGTGCTATTATCGGTTCGGGTTTAGATGATGGCACTGGTAACACTGGCAACAATGTGAATTCACAAACGCAAGATTCATCATTGTTGCGTGTAAGCCAACTTTATTTAAACGTAAATCATGAATTCGGGGCTTTATTAGTGGGTCGCGCACCGGTTGAATTCGGTATGGGTATTACACACAATGCCGGTCGTGGTGAATTTGATCACTGGATAGATACTAAAGAGGTTTTATCTTACAGATTTGTTGTTGATAATATTTCTTTTGCCCCGATGATCGCCCGTGTGAAACAACAAGATTTCGGTGGTGGTATTGCGAATGATCTTATTTATCACTTTGAATATGATAATAAAGATATCGGTGCAAAAGTGGGCGTATTTCATCAAACGCGCACAGCAGGCCCAAGCACAAATGATGCCACTTTTGGTGATTACCCGGGTGGGTCGGTTCGTGATTCAGGTTATAAAGCACAAACTGTGAATATTTATTTAGAACGAAAATGGACTGCATTTGAATTTAAGTTAGAAGGTAGTTTCTTAACTGGTAATACAGGTGTTTCTACAGCAACTGCTGAACAGATTAAATTAAATTCTTATGCCGTTGTTACCGAAATGCTTTTTCCACGCGGCGAAGGCTCTTGGGAATTTTCTAATAAATTAG
>JAYUQO010000272.1:0-7109 GCA_043756765.1 Bdellovibrio sp.
CCCGTGTTCACTTCATTGATTTTTAAAGTTTCTGCCGAAGCGTCTTTGGCTTCAACAATCGTTTTAAGTTGATTGTTCTGACGAACAATTCGGCCAAATTCTTTGGGTTGATCTAGTGTGACCGACACAACAGCCAGATCTAATTTTCTTTCTCTGAAGTCAGAAATAAAACTTTTGAAATCTTCAGCCGTTAAAAGTGGGTGATCCCCATTAAGAATAATCACATCACCTTCGATAGAATCAACTTGTGCTGATTTGACTGCATCGCCTGTGCCTAATTGTTTTTCTTGAACGAATGTTGAAACTCCAAAAGGTTCAACAACAGTTTTCACAAGATTCTGGCCGTGACCTACAACTAAACGAATTTCATCAACATCAGCTTTTTGACATTGCGAAATGATTCGAGCAATCATCGGCTGACCAGCGACAGGATGTAATACTTTTGGCAAAGGGCTTTTCATACGAGTGCCCTGCCCACCAGCTAAAACTATGGCAGTTGTTTTTATCATGCTGCTATTAGATCAATTTCAATGCCCTTCGTCAGCCGATTTTTTTTTAAAACTAGGCAAATTGTGACTTTGTCGGCACACTGAATTAAGTATGAAAATCCAATCTGTTGCCTTTGATTTAGATGACACACTTCTTGATACCACAAGGCTTCTTTCTCCGATGGCTTCTCAAGCGGCGTTTTGCATACTTCAAGACCATGGATTAAAGCTGGGTCTTGAAGAATGTGAGAAATTGCGTCAAGAATGGGTTAAATCAATCTCACACAAGGATTTTTTCAAAAAATTAGCCACAGAATACGGTACTGATAAGACTTTAAAAAGCTTAGATCTTGCGAATAAAGCTTTCTATCATCCCGTAATCCCCTCAGAGTTGCCCTTGTTGCCACAGGCCCTAAATAATTTAGAAATCTTAAAATCTAAATATGATCTTTTTCTTGTGACAGCAGGTCTAGAAGATGCGCAAATGGCCAAAATTAAATCGCTGAATATTTCACATTTTTTTAAAAAAATATTTATTATTGATAGCTTTAATCAAAAAAGAAAATATGATGCTTTCGCTGCGATTTTAGCCGAAAATAATATACAGCCTGAAAATTTACTTTGTATTGGAAATTCTCTCAATTCAGAAATCAAAGACGCCCGCTTGATTGGCGCATGGGCCTGTTATTTTGCCTTTGGTGAAGATCGCGGCTCTTACCCCACTGATCCACTTATGCAACCCCACTTTACAGTTTCAAATCATAAAGAGCTGATAGACACATGCCAAATCTAAATACGCGCGTTGCTTTAATTAGTGAAGATCGTCTTTTCTATAAAAAATTTGACACTGAATTAGTCGAACATTGCGCAAGTGTTGAATCACTGGCTCAGTTGCAAAGAAAAGATCTGCTCATTTTTGATTATAATTTTATCAGCAAATATCACCTTACATCAAAACTAAAAACAGATCACAAACGGGTTATTGCTTTTTTTGAAGCTGATGCAACTTTTAGTCATTTTGATATCTACAACCAGTTGCAAATTCAAAAAACAATGACTGCAAAAGATATGACTATGGCCACTGTGATGGAACTACTGGCTGAAATAGATCTAGAACAGCAGGATCAAAGTTTACTTACCATCGCTAGTGATCTAAACAGTGAGTATGAAAATATTCGAACTGAATTAGAAAATAAAATATCTCAGAAACAAATTGAAATTAATGAGCGCCGTTTAAAAATTCTTGATGCTAATAACAAAATCGAATCTATTCGTAAAATTTTGTATGCCATATCATCTGAATCAGACATTGCCAGAATCGAAACCCGACTTAATGAACTGGTCCCGATGACAACAGCAACAACGTGGGTAAAAATTATTCCAGATAATTTAATCACAGTTTTTGAAAAAGATTTATCAACACAAATCAAAAATCACTATCATAGCAAAATGTGTCATAAGTACAAAGTTTATTTTGTTAAAGGTGACACTAAAGTTTTTAAGAAAAGTGATCTTGATTTCTTTGAAAAAATTACTGATGCGCTTCATTTTAATTTCTTAAAATCGGATTCTGTTGAAAATCTTTATCGAATTGAACAAATCGTAACTACAGCTTTTAATGCGACGGAACATCCATTGATGGTTGTCGATAAGAACTTCAACATTCATGAATCAAATAAGGCTTTCAGACAGTTTGAGTCAAAAAATAATAAGTGTTTTGAAGCTTTATTTAACCGCACTGAACCCTGTGTTGGCTGCCATTTCGGCAAACGGTTTGATGTTGAAACCCAGAATAAATATTATTCTATTCAGTCTGAACCGCTTGATCGCATTAACGATGCCCCTTTAAATTGGGTGCATTACTACACAAATATCACAGAAGAAAAACTGATCGAACAACGCATGACTCAAACTGCGAAAATGAAAGAGCTTGGCCTTATTTCAAGTTCTATTGCGCACGAATTAAATAATCCATTGGGTGGTATTATTTCTTACTTACAAATTATGCAGATGGATTTGGCTAAAGATCATGAATTACAAAAAGATCTGGAATCAATGTTAAATGCAGCACTCAGAATGAAATCAATTATTGAAAATCTATTAGTCTTTTCTAGAAAATCACCACACTTAACAGAAAAAAAATCAATCACCTTTGATCAAATATTTTTAGATGTTATTCAAATGAACCAACTGCAAACAAAAGCTGAAAATATTAAAATCGTTTATGAACAAACAGTTTTAGAACAATTCAAAACACTGATCGTTTATGAACAGATTTTTAAAGATTCAATGAATCTCATTTTTGGTTTTTTCACCGAGCTGATTAAAAAACAAAAAAGCTTCAAATCCCAGATTTTAGGTCTGATCGAGGCTAAATTTTCCCAAGACCAAATGAATTTCTATTTAGATTTCCAGGGAAATTGCGGCCCACTTGATGATGAACATAAAAACAAAAATATTTTTTTCTTAATGATCCATAAAAGCCTTGTCGATCAAGGTTTTCAGGTTTATTTAACCGAACCACATTCAGGATGGGTCGCTATCAAAGTGCTTATTCCAAAGCAGGACTTTCCGCCACTGGCGAGCTCTCTAAAGTCCTGAATTTTGACGGTCACTGAAGTTTTTTTGACACCTTTATGACAAAGTGAATTATGATATTTACATATCCATTACGACAACTAATGCGATGTCTTCAAATACGAGCCCACCACGGAAGGAAGGTTCATGAAAACAACGAGAGTCTTAATATTAGACGACGAATCCACTTTAAGAACAGCGCTATTCAGATTGCTTGATCGCAAAGGTTTCAATGTTGTAACGGCTCAACGAATCGATGAAGCGAAGTCTTTCTGCGCTGCTGATAAAAAATTTGATTTAGCTATTGTCGACATGAATTTGCCTGACGGTGACGGATTAGAATTCATGAGTTTTATGAAATCGATTTACCCTGATATTGAAGTCATTATTTTAACCGGTTTTGCGTCTATTGATTCTGCTGTAAAGGCTACCCAGAAAGGGGCTTATCACTTTTTAACAAAACCATTTAACGTTGAAGAATTAATTAGCTTAGTTGATAAGGCTTTAGATCATAAAAATTTACAAACTGAAAATATTCAATTACGCCAAGAACTTTCATCAAAATATAAATTCAGTCAAATCATCGGCGAAAGCGAAAGCATTAAAAGCTGTTTGAATTTAGTTGAAAGAGTCGCTGATTCTGAATCAACAGTTTTAGTTATGGGTGAATCAGGAACGGGTAAAGAATTAGTGGCCAGAGCCATTCATTATAATTCAAGCCGCGCTAAAGGACCATTCATCGCGATCAACTGTGGGGCAATCCCTTCTGAATTATTAGAAAGTGAACTTTTTGGCCATATAAAAGGCGCTTTCACTGGCGCTGTCGCCAACCGTGCTGGTCGTTTTGAATTAGCTGACGAAGGCACTTTATTTTTAGATGAAATCGGTGATCTTGAACCTAACTTACAAGTTAAAATCTTGCGGGCTTTACAAGAGAAAAAATTTGAACCTGTAGGCTCTACTAAAACAATTTCTGTGAATGTACGCGTGATCACAGCAACAAATGTGGATCTTGAAAGAGCCGTTGAAGAAGGAAAATTCAGAGAAGATCTTTATTACCGCTTAAACGTAATTCCGATTCAAATCCCCGCTTTACGTGAAAGAAAAACAGATATTCCACTGTTACTTAATCATTTCCTCAATCATTTCAATAAAAACAAAACAAAAACTTTATCTGGTTTTTCACCAGAAGCATTAATCGCTTTAGTGAATTACACTTGGCCAGGAAATATCCGCGAACTAGAAAACTTAGTCGAGCGTTTAAGTATTTTAAAAGTCACTGGTGAAGTCACTCCTCAAGATTTACCAGCTAAGTACAAATCTGCGGCAGCATGCTTTGCTGAAACAGGTTCTATCGAATTACCTGAAGAGGGTTTAGATTTTAATACAGCGGTTGATCAGTTTGAAAATGCTTTAATCATCAAGGCCTTAGAAAAAACTGGCTGGAACAAAAATCAAGCGGCCTTATTACTAAGACTAAACCGCACGACACTGGTTGAAAAGATGAAGAAAAAAGGCCTTAAGCTGAATCACGAAAACGGCGATTTAGATTACAACGCTTAATTCATCAAAAACACAAGGCTGAGCAATAATTGTATAAACCAAATAACTATATTTAAGTTATTATAATAACTAGCTTTTCTAATAACTAATAACCTATAATTAATGCTCTGACTCATAAAATAACCCCTCTTTATTTACATATTACTTACATATATAAATAATATGTAAATTTTGGAAAGACAATTTATTTTTTAAATAAATTAAAGATCTGGTTTTATGACCAGACAATGACTGCTATATTCGCCCTATTGTGTTTAAAGCTATTATTATCGATCATCACGATTCATTTACTTGGAATATCAAGAACTGGCTGTCGCAGTCTTTTGATGTTCAGATTATTGATTGTGCAGAAATCAATGCTCATACAAATCTAACAGCTGATCTTGTTGTTCTGTCTCCCGGTCCAAAATCACCGAACGATTACCCAGATACATTAAACTACTTAAAATCATTACCCACACATCAGCGTGTCTTAGGAATCTGTTTAGGTATGCAAATGATGACTGTGGTCAGTGGCGGCGTTGTTAAGCCCTATTCACCACCACTTCATGGGAAGTCTTCAGCGCTCATTACACAGAATATAAAAATGAATCATCTCAATGTCGCCCGCTATCATTCGTTGATGTGTTCAGTCAGTGATGTGTGTCAAACGATTGCTGAATCTGAAAAAAATATTCCGATGATTATAAAACACAAACAAAAAAACTGGCTGGGATACCAATTTCATCCTGAATCTTTTTTAACAGAGAACAGTGAAGTGTACTTAGATTTTATTTTTGAGTCTTTAAACATTACGGGCTTAAAACAATGAAGCCTATAATTTGTTTTTACAAAAATGAACAATATATCTACAGCGAAGACTATAATCTGAAGTCTTACGACAATATCTACAACTTAAAAATTGTTGAAAAAGAATTTTTATCACAAATGAAAGTGATTAAAATTAATTTTGATCAATCTAAAAATCAAAAAAATCTGATTACGACTAACGCAATAGACGTATTTATTCTCAATTCCCATGAAATACTGAACAACGAAGAATTAAAAAAGAAACTGAGCGCTTATCAGTTAGGAAAAGATGAAACACTGCAATTTGAATCATTAGTTTCAAAAGAAAAATTCATCAGCCAAGTTAAATCAATCAAAGAAGACATATCTGTTGGCAGATACTACCAAATCAACTTAGCAGCTCCATTAAAAGAAAATATAAATAATATAAATGGACTTAGTTTATTTAAACATTATCGTAATAAAGTTCATGCGCCCTATTCAGCCTACTTACCTCTTGGTGAAAATGAAATTATTTGTTTATCGCCAGAACTTTTTCTAAAAAAAGAGAATAATACTGTAACGACCCAGCCGATCAAAGGAACTTTAATCACTAATTCAAAAATGAGTCATCTAGCTGATAGCGAAAAAGAAGCTGCCGAATTATCTATGATTGTTGATTTATTACGAAATGATTTAAATGCGATTGCAACTGACCCCAAGCAAGGTTCTAAAGTTAATTTTCACAGAAAAATTTTAGATGTGGGTTACACCCAACACACTTATTCAGAAGTTGAAGTTCAAAGCCAGAAAACTTTGCCTGATATTCTACTGGCAACTTTTCCTGGGGGATCAATTTCAGGATGCCCTAAGCAGGAAAGTCTGATCAAAATCAATGAGACCGAAGAGTATTCACGCGATTTCTATACCGGATCTATTGGTTGGTGGCAGAATAATGATTTTTCACTAAATATTGCCATTCGTAGTTTTATAAAAAATAATTATGAAATATATTACTATGCGGGCTGTGGAATTGTTTATGATTCTGATCTTGAATCTGAATGGTTAGAGTATTTAACTAAATCGAGTTTTATTAATATTCAAAAAAAAGATTTTAAAGTTTTAGATACGTTATTAATAACAAAAAATGGATTTACCTATTTTGATGAACATGTTGAAAGAACGTCTAAGGCTTTGACACACTATAAATCGACGAATGACGTCACTTTAATTTACAAAGAACTTGAAAAACAGTTATTAAGTAAAATTGATTCTACAAAAAGTTACAGAGTCAGTTTGGAATTCCCAATTGAATCAAATTTAACCGCTGATTCTGTAATTATGCGCCATTCAGAATATCATCATGAAAATAAAACATATTTGTTAGAAAAAAAATATTCGAACCAAATTAATGATTCAATTTTTAAAATAAATGACAGAATTGCCTGGGTGAGTCTATTCGATTCAAAATCAGAAACTGCAAGTGACGTTGTTGTTATTAATTCCAATGGAAGTCTTGTCGAAACATCGATGTTTAATTTATATTATAAACTCAACGATCAGATTTATACTCCACCGTAGTCAGATGGCTGCATTAATGGCGTTTTCAGATCGAATCATCTGAAAAAAGGCTTTATCGAAATCAATTCTATTCAATATAAAATATCAGAGCGTTCTTTACATGAATCAGAAATATCAACTGTGGACATCTAT
>JAYUQO010000273.1:0-2683 GCA_043756765.1 Bdellovibrio sp.
TAATACCGACTTCATGACACACATCAATCGAATCTGAAAATGGAAAAAATGCATCCGAAATCAAAACTAAGTCTTTCATTTTAAAATCTTTATTTTTAGCTCTGTGGGTGGCTAACAATCTTAATGAATCTAATCTGTTGGGCTGACCCATCCCCGCCCCGACAAGAACTAGGCCGTTAGCATTTTGCCCGACTAACGCGACACCGTTACTTTTTAGATGTTTACAAGCTAATACACCAAACTGAAAAAGACTTTGGTGTTTATCGCTAAACTGAGATTTCGTGACAACTTTAAATTGATCCACCACAAGACTTGCTTCATCTTCATTTTGTTTAAGCAATGCGCCTGAAATACTTTTGGTCATCATTTCATTTTGACGATATTCACGAAGTGGTGTTTTTAAAAGTCTGACATTTTTTTTAGTTTTGAAAATTTCTAATGCCTCAAGGTCAAAATCAGGGGCTATAAGAACTTCAATAAAGTTTTTAATCAGAAATTCAGCGATTTCTTTTGTGACAGAATACGAAGTAGCGATGATACCACCGAAACTTGAAATACTATCCCCGTTCCAAGCTTCTTTAAGCGATTCAATTGGTGCCGTACACGCTGCTAAACCACAAGGGTTCGCATGTTTTACAACAACTGTGATGCAATTATATTTTGTATTATTTTGAGCATGATAAATATCACTCACTACGCGCCACGCCGCATCGGCATCGATCCAATTATTGTATGATAATTCCTTACCTTGAATAAATTCAGCTTTTGCAATTTGCACTGGTGAATCAGTGTTATTAGTTAAAATGAGTTCAGCTTTTTGGTGGGGATTTTCCCCGTAGCGTAGATTTTCGGTTTTAATATCTGCTGTGAGGTATCTTTTAGAAAGTTCATCAGAAATAGCCATGTCGTAATGAGTAATTCTTTTAAAAGTTTTTACAGCTTGTTCTCTTCGGTAATTGAAATCTGTCATTAGTTTGTTTTTTTGTGTGAAATTAATAAACTGATCATAATCACTGGCGTGTGATAAAACTGTCACACTTTCGTAATTTTTAGCAGCACAACGAAGCATCAGCGGGCCGCCAACATCAATATTTTCTATTAATAGATCTTCATCAGATTTAAGTTCAACATGTTTTTCAAATGGGTATAGATTACAAATCACTAAATCGATAGGCTGAATATTTAATTTTTTTGCTTCGCTTAAATCTGTTTCATTATTACGTCTAAAAAGTAAGCTAGAGGAAATTTGAAAACTGATCGATTTCATTCGGCCACCAAAGGCCTCTGGATTACCCGTTATACTTTCAACCGCTGTGACCGGAATTCCTAAACCTTCGATATATTTTTTTGTGCCACCAGTTGAAACAAGTTCAACTTTATTTTCATTTAAGTAATGAACTAAACGATCTAAATGAGTCTTATCAGATACGCTGATTAAAGCTCTTTTGATGAAAACATGTTCTTTTTTCATATTTGAATATCCTGATTTAAAAATTGTTGATCGCAATATTCAAGAGCCGCTTCAAAAATGAGTGCCCCGCTATCTTTAGCAGCAGATTTGTCTCTGGAGTCTGGCGATAACCATTTCGTCATGGCAGCTTCCGGATGCGGCATGATTCCTAAAATGCAACCAGTAGGGTCAGTGACTCCTGCGATTTTTTCATAGGAACCATTCACATCTTGCTCATAATAAAAAGCTATTTGCTGATTTGATTTTAAATTTTCAAAAATATTTTTTTGGTTTTCACTATCACCAGAAAAAACAATTCGCCCTTCGCCGTGTCTCATAGGAAATTGTGTTGTTGTTCCCTGAAGTCCTTTTGTCCAAATACATTTTGACTGTGGAACTTTAAGGTTAACCCATTGGTTAATAAAATGACCTTGTCTATTATGGGTCAATGTCATTTGTCTTTCTGTAAATGGTTTTGGTAATAATCCCAGTCTAACTAGAACTTGAAAACCGTTACAAATACCTAGAATTAATTTTTTAGCGTCGATAAATTTTTTAAGATGTTCACCTAGACCATATTTTAATTTTAAAGCTAATATTTGTCCAGATCCGATTTCATCACCAAATGAAAATCCACCCGGAAGAACTAATATGTGATAAGCGCTTAAAGTTTCAGGATTTAATAAAAGATCCTGAATGTGTTGAATTTGCACAAATGATTTTTCTGACTTAAAAGCCGCTGCCGTTTCGACTTCGCAATTAATACCATCACCAGATAAAACAAGAATCTTCACGAGTGATTTCATACAAGAACTCCTGATGGAACTTTAAATTTAAAGGCCTTCAGCAGATCTGTGGCTTTTAAATTTAGAATTGTCTCTGTTTTTTGATTAATGCAAAGAGTAGACTCTTTTGTAACTTTACCCAAATAAATAAAATCTTGTGCAAAAGTTTTTTCAAAATCAGCTTGATGATCAGGTTTAATACTAACTACAATGCGTCCTGGACCTTCGTTAAATAAAAACTGAATCATATCACTATTGATCAAATCTAAATTAATTTTCAATCCTAACTGAGTCGACATCATTTTTTCAGCAAGACTGACAGCTAATCCGCCCTCTGAAATATCATGCGCACTATTCACAAAACCTTTTGTTATTGCCGAATGAAGTTTCTTATAAATTTGAATTTGTTTTTGTATATTGAAATCAGCATATTTAAGATCTGTTTGCG